>JADLCG010000309.1 GCA_020847355.1 Anaerolineales bacterium
CAGTTGGAAGCGCGCCGCGTCACGGTGCAGACTCAGCCCAGCCTGCCCAACGTCTATGGAGATCGTCAGCGCCTGATTGAGGTTCTGCAAAACCTGCTCGATAACGCGGTCAAATATATGGGCAATCAAATTGAGCCGCGTATTGAAATCGGTCAACAAGCTGAAGAAGCCGGCAAGCCGATCTTCTTCATCAAAGATAATGGCATGGGCATTGCGCCTGAATATCACGAACGCATCTTTGGCTTGTTCAACAAACTTGACGCGAACTCAGAAGGCACAGGCGTGGGCTTGGCGCTAGTCAAACGCATTATCGAAATCCACGAATGTAGAATTTGGGTTGAGAGCGAGATCGGCAAAGGCGCAATTTTCTACTTCACTTTGCCTACCCGCTAAATCGCTTCAGTTGGGCTTGAAGCGGAAAGCGCTCTGAAGTAAGATAATGCCCATCGAAAATGATCTATTTCAAAAGTCTAGTTGTGTGGCGCGGCTCTTCGGTAAAAAATCACGGAAAGAGGCAGTCTTGAGCGCTTCGGAAACCTATTTTCAAGAAATCTTCAATAGAAACCCGGTGGCGATGGTCGTCTCGGACCTGTCCGGTCAGATAGTTTTTGCCAATTTGCAGGCAAATCGTCTGCTGGGCTATGAAGCCAGCGAATTGATTGGGGCGAGCATCGAGCAATTAACGCCGGAAGATGCGCGTGGAAAACATGAAGCGCAACGCGCTAATTTCAATCGCCATCCCGTCGCGCGAAAAATGGCTGGGCGCGAACTTAACGCGCGGCGCAAAGATGGGCAAGTGTTTCCCGCAGAAATTGGCTTGGTCCCGCTCAATTTTGGAGATGACGCTTTTATCCTAGCCTCGATTGTGGATTTAGCCGAACGGCATTGGATGGAGGCTGAAATTCATCGCCGCGCGAATGAACTGGACCTGCTCTATCGTTTGAGTTTGACGCTCGCTGGAGGCGAAGACCTGTATCACGCCTTGCGCGCATTTGTGAGCGAACTTAAAAAAATTATAGCGATAGACGCTTTTCATATTGGGTTATATAACCCTGAAACTGACGTTTTTTCCTATACGCTCTTTCTAAATTTAGAAGAAGACCTGCGCCCACCCGCGCGAAAATTACATGAGAAGCCCGGGTTAGCCTTAGAGATTATCGCCAATAAAAAAACGCTTTATCTGGAAGATATTCAAGACCCGCAAACGCGGCGCGATCATCATATTCTGGTCATTGTCGAAGCGCCGATTCGCGCTTACTTGGGCATTCCGCTCATCTCCGGCGAGCGCGTGATCGGCGTGATGTCCGTTCAGGCGTGCCAACCCAGCGCTTATACGCAGGAACAAATTCGCCTCTTAGAGACGATCGCCACGCAGGTTGTGATCACGATTGAAAAATCAGCTTTGCTTGAACAGCTTCAGCAAGAACTAAGCGACCGCCAGCAGTTAATTGCGGAACTGGAAAATAAAAACGCCGAGTTAGAACGCTTTACTTATACAGTTTCGCACGATCTCAAATCTCCGCTAGTGACGATCAGCGGGTATCTCGGATTTTTGGAGCAATCTGCCGCGCAGGGTAATATGGAGCGCTTCAAAAAAGATAAGGCGCGCATTGAAAATTCAGTTATTCGTATGCAGGCAATGCTCAACGAATTGCTTGAACTTTCGCGGATTGGACGCATTCTCAACGAATCGGAACATATTCCTTTCGAGAATCTGGTTCAGGAAGCGACTGAGTTGGTGCGCGGCCGGCTGGATGGGAAAAAGGTCATCATCTATAGCCATCCTGATTTTCCAGCCGTCTATGGCGATAAAGCCCGCCTGATCGAAGTTCTGCAAAACCTGCTGGATAACGCCGTTAAATATATGGGCGCACAAGCCCGCCCGCGCATTGAAGTAGGGCATCAGCGCACGCCGGAGGGACAAACGGTTTTCTTTGTGCGCGATAACGGCAT
Organism: Anaerolineales bacterium; assembly: GCA_020847355.1. Lineage (GTDB taxonomy): Bacteria > Chloroflexota > Anaerolineae > Anaerolineales > Villigracilaceae > Villigracilis. The sequence goes on from JADLCG010000309.1 coordinate 1,954, forward strand.
GGGCATTGCGCCCGAACATCACGAGCGCGTCTTTGGCTTGTTCAACAAACTTGATTCTTCCACAGAAGGTACGGGAATCGGGCTGGCGCTAGTCAAGCGGATTGTTGAATTGCATGGCGGGAAAATTTGGGTTGAAAGCGAAGCGGGAAAAGGCGCTACGTTTTATTTCACGCTCCCAAGCGCCGAGCGTTTATAAAAATTTGTTACCGTACATATGCACCGCGAAGCCCGCAAAGTGCGCCAAGAAAACCTTTAAATCTTTGCGTTCTTCGCGCTCTTAGCGGTAAAAGAGAGATAAAAAATAGACTTTATCGGTAATAAGGTAAAGCTTGTTTTAGGGTGCAGGTAAACGCTGATTTGCGCGAGAAAAAAGAAAAATCCGCGTTCTTCAATTACTAACGAAATTGTCGCCTTCTCGCAATGTATGAAGCGCAGAGGGCGAACGCTTCAAGGTTATAATCTCAAAACCATTAATGAGTTTATTGACCAATGACAACTCCTCAAGCCCCTGAACCAGTTTTAGCTTCAAGCCTGCCCGAAAAAAAGATCGGCAAGAGCGCGGCGCTTTTTCGATACCTTGCCCAACAAGATTTGGCGTTTTGGTTGTTCATCCTCGCTTTGGGTTTGTATCTCGCAACCCGTCTGATCGGCTTGACGCGCTTCCCTATTTACTTCTTCACCGACGAAGCCATTCAAACCCAATCTATGGCGGAGTTGATCGCCCGCCACTATCAAGACCCGAACGGCTTTTTATTCCCGACTTACTTTCGGAACGGAGACTACTTTAACCTCGGGTTAAGCGTTTACCTTCAATGGTTGCCATTGATCATTTTTGGCAAGTCGGCGCTGGTCACGCGGGGGACGTCAGTCCTCGTCACCTTGATCGCCGCGTTTGCAGTGGGCATTATTTTACGCAATGTTTTCAAGAATAAATATTGGTGGGCAGGCACGCTCTTGCTCTCGATCACGCCTGCTTGGTTCTTGCATTCGCGCACCGCGTTTGAAACGGCGGAGTTCACGGCTTTTTACGCGGGGACTTTATGTTTTTATTTGCTCTATCGTTACAAATCGCCAAAATATCTTTATCTCACTTTTCTCTGCGCCGCCTGCGCCTTTTATTCCTACAGCCCGGGCCAATTGATCGTTCCAGTCACCGCAATCTTCTTCACCCTTTCGGATTGGCGCTACCACTGGAAAAATAGAAACACCGCGCTCAAAGCGTTGCTCCTCCTCGCCATTTTGGCCGTCCCCTATCTGCGCTATCGCCAAGAATATCCAGGCGCGGCATACGCGCATCTCTACATCCTCGACTCCTATCTTGTTGAAAACATCAGTTTGCCCGAAAAAATCGGGAGATACTTATCCGAATACGCTTTTGGCTTAAGCCCGACATATTGGTATCTACCCAACAACCGCGATCTGCCGCGCCATCTGATGAAAAATTACGGGCAAATCTTAATCGTCACTTTGCCCTTCGCAATTTTAGGGCTGGCAAAAATACTTTCTAACCTGCGCGAAGCGGCAAACCGCGCGCTTCTTTTTGTCTGCTTGGCGCTTCCCGTCTCTGCCGCATTGGTTGCAATCAGCATCACCCGCGTACTCGCCTTTGTCGTGCCTGCCGCGCTCCTAACCGCAATTGGCATTGAGCGCTTTTTCGATTGGTTCGCCCAACCGCCCCAACTTCAACCTGTCGAAAAACCAAAATCGAGCGCCGAGCGGCTTATCTTCAGTCTCTTGATTTTGTGCGGCGGCGCGTTAATTGTTTTCTTTTTGGAACAGCCCCTCGATCGCATCTCTCTGCTGGCATTGACCTTGCTTCTCGTTTTGCAAAACTGGACAGATTATTTCAAACGCGCCACAAACCGACCTCGGGCTTGGTTCGTCTCCCAAACAGTTCTTGCGCTGACGCTTTTTGCCACGCTTGCCAGCGTCAACGTGTATATGCTCTACGATTCATTGAAGAATGGCCCGCTATGGTATGAAGATTACGGCATGGGCGGCTTGCAGTATGGCGCATTTCAAATCTTCGACGCGATCAAAGCCTATCAGCAAGCCCACCCTGAGCAGAAGATTATTTTCTCGCCAGATTGGGCAAACGGCACGGATGTAGTTGCGCGTTTCTTTTATAAAGAATTTCCGCCGTTTGAAATCGCCAGCGTCGCCGGTCACATCACCGCCAAGTTGCCGCTGGATGATAATACCGTCTTCGTCATGATTCCCGCCGAATATGAAGCCGCCGTCCAAGAGCCGAAATTTACAGACCTGCGCGTGGAAAAAATCGTGCCATATCCGAACGGTCAACCCGGCTTTTATTTTGTCCGCCTCAAATATTCCGCCCAAGCCGATGAACTCTTCGCCGCTGAAAAAGCCTTCCGCGAAGCCCTGCGCGAGTCTTATGTCACCATAGACGGGCAAGCCGTCAAAGTGCGGCATTCCTATCTGGAAGCGGGAGACGACGAAGAAGCGCAAAAAGAAGCGATCAAACTGGTCTTTGATAAAGACGAATTTTCACTCGCTAAAACATTTGAAGCCAACCCCTTTATCATCGAATTGATTTTCCCCGCGCCGCGCACGATCAACGGCTTTGCAATTGTGATCGGTTCGGCGCAGGCGCAAATTACGCTCAAATGCTATGCGGACGAAAATAGCCAGCCGCTCATTTATACATTCGATGGACAAGGCTCCATCGCACAACCGAAATTATCTTTTGATTTGCCCGCGCCCGTTACCGTGACCAAACTCACGCTGGAAATGTTCGACCCCAAAGCGCCGTCACCTACCAAAATCCACATCTGGGAATTGGAACTTCGCTAGTTCCATAAATCAGGGAGTAAAATAATCGTTGGTCAATGAGCATAGTCAGCGCGTAAAGGATCGTAGTAATGAGTTTCAAGCCTCAAACGAAAAAAAATAACTCCTTTGTGACGATTGTTTTTCAAAGTAACGTTCAACAAGTTGCCAAGTTGTTCAACTGGGTTCTGGGGTTGATTGCCGCGGCGCTGATTATTTCCATCCCCGTTATCAATGCGCGGCAAAACGAATTTATTTTAGCGGTGATCATCTTCAGCCTCGCCGCCTTGATCGTCCCTTTTTATTTGGTTTATTGGCAGGCGTTTGAGGCGGCGGCGATTTTTATCTCCGTTTTCTTCATCACGGTCGTCACGGTTATTTCAACTTCCGCGCAGGGGATTCATCATATTGCCGTTATCGTCCTGCCGGCAATCATCATGATCGCCGGGCTGACGGCGCGGAAGCGCAACCTTATTCTCATTGTGTTGTATGCCCTCGCTTGCATCGCTTGGCTGGTCTTCGGGGAAATGTATCAGTGGCATACGCCGGAGGCGGCGCAAGGCAGTCGCTATAGCGATTTTCTGATCGTCGGTTTGATTTCTGTTCTCACCGCCGCGCTGGCGCGCACCATGATCGAAGCGATTTATAAAAATTACCGCTTGCTTCAAAATGAATTGAAAGAGCGGAAACTGGCTGAAGAAAGTTATCGCAATCTCTTTGAGAATGCCATAGACGGCGTTTTTCGAAGCTCGCCCGCCGGCAAAATTCTCAAAGCCAACCCGGCGTTAGCCGCCATGCACGGCTACGACTCGCCTGAGGATATGATTCACAGCGTAACGAATATCGCCACGCAAGTTTACGCCAACCCCGAGCGCCGCGAATTTCTCAAACAAGAACTGCTCGCCGGAAAAATTATCAAAGATTATGAAATTTTGAAGTACCGTAAAGACGGCTCCACCTTCTGGACCTCCGTCAACGCCAAAGCGATTTACAACAGCGACGGCGAACTCCTGTGCTTTGAAGGTAGCGAAGAAGATATTACCCCGCGCAAGAAAGCCGAAGATCGCAAAACCTATTTGCAAGCCTTATTCTCTCAATCTTTAGACGGCTTTTTCTTCTGCATCTTTGACGAACCGCAAGAATGGGACGCAACTGCGGATAACGAAGCCATGCTTGACTATATCTATAACACCCAGCGCTTTACGGACGTGAACGACGCTCTACTTGAGCAATATGGAATCAGCCGCGAAAAATTTTTGAATTGCACGTCCAATTATTTTTTCCAACACGATCCGGAACAAGGTAAAGCCTTGCGCCAGGCTTTGTTTGATCAAGGGCGCGTCTTCGTGGAAACGAACGAACGCCGCGAAGACGGCTCGCCAATTTGCGTCGAAGGCGAGTATGCCTGTTTGTATGACGAGCAGAATCGCATTGTCGGTTTCTTTGGTATTCAAAGAGATATTACCAATCGAAAACGGGTTGAAAAAGCGCTGCAACGTTCTGAAAAACGTTTTCGGAGCGCCTTTCAAGCCAGCCCCATCGCCATCTTCATCGCTACGCTGGCTGAGGGCCGCCTGCTGGATGCAAACCAAGCCTACTGGAATATGACCGGCTACTCCGCGGAAATGGCGTTGGGCAAAACCGTCGAAGAGCTTAAGTTCCGCATGAAACCGTTGGACCGCCCTAAATTTATTGAAGCCTTGAAACAAAAACAATCGCTGAGCAATGTGGAAGAAATGCTTCTCTATTATCCAGACGGCAGTTACAAGCCGGTGATTGCGTTCTATGAGTTGATTCAGCTTGAAGATCAAGATTGCGTGCTCGCTATGTTTTACGACGTGAGCGCGCAAAAGAAATTAGAAGCGGAACGCAAAAACTTGATTAGTCAGCTTGAACTTCGCAATCACGAATCGGAGACGCTGAGAAAAGCCCTCGCCTACTTGGTGGAGACTTTTGAATTTGACGAAATTATTCAGCGCACGCTGGATGAAATTCAAAAAGTGATTCCTTACGATAGCGCTTCGGTTTGGTCGGTGGAAAAAGATACGCAAAAATTGATCGCGCACCGCCACTTACCGCCTGAGCATGTCGCTTCTCACCCTGAATGGCCCTTGGACGAAACCAATTCGGCTTATCCAGTAATCGTCGGCAAAGTTCCCTATTTTTTAGAAAATGACGTTCAAGCGCATCTGTCCGATTTCAGCGAATACCCGGATAATCTCATCAATTCATGGCTGGCAATTCCGCTCAAAGCGCGCGGAAAGATTCTTGGCTTGATCGCGCTGGATGGTTACGCTCTTGATCAATTTACCGAACATCACGCCGAACTCGCCGTAAATTTTGCCAATCAAGTTGCCGTCGCGCTGGAGAACGCGCACCTTTTTTCAGAACTGCAAGCCGAACTCGAAACGCGCCAGGAACTCATCTCGGAATTAGAAACCAAAAATTCCGAACTCGAACGCTTCACCTACACCGTTTCGCACGATCTCAAATCTCCGCTGGTGACGATTAACGGCTTCCTCGGCTATCTCGAAGCCGATATCCTCAGCGGGAAGGTTGAAAGAGTGCAAAGGGATCGCAAACGAATTCAAGAAGCGGTTGATAAGATGTATCACTTGCTCAACGATTTACTTGAATTATCGCGCATTGGACGGATTGTCGCCCCATCCGAAACGCTTGAATTTTCAGAACTCGTTGAAGAAGCGCTGAACATTGTGCACGGCCGGCTGGATAAAAATAAAGTCGCGGTTCAGATTCAGCCCAACCTGCCAGCTATTTATGGAGATCGGCAAAGGCTGATTGAAGTTCTGCAAAACCTGCTCGATAACGCCGCTAAATTTATGGGCCAACAACCTAACCCAAAAATTGAAATTGGTCAGGCTGGCATGGTCAATGATCTGCCGATCTTCTTCGTCAAAGATAACGGCATTGGCATTGCCAAACAATATCACGAGCAAGTTTTCGGTTTGTTCAATAAACTGGATGCAAAAGGCGATAGCACCGGCATTGGTTTGGCGCTGGTTAAGCGTATTGTCGAAGTACATGGCGGGCAAATTTGGTTAGAAAGCGAAGTGGGGCAAGGCACAACATTCTTCTTCACTTTACCCACTCCGCCAAAGTAGCCATGCTCAAAGAAAAGATCAAAGCATATCTGATTAATCTGCGCGTCTGGCAAATCGTCTTGCTGGTGATCTTGGGCGCGATGTTCCTCGCCAACTGTTTGGTGAGTATTTTCAGCCTGTGGTATTGGGGTGAAATCATTCCGGCATTAATTGGGCTGAGTTCCTTTGCGTCTATTCTAATTCCGCTCGTAATTGCTCCGCCGATCTTGCGTAATTTTAGAAGGTTGGCGCGTCTTGAGCAAATCCAACAAGCCAAGATCCGCGAAGCCCAAGTTCAGGCGGACGAATTCTCCTTGTTGTATCGCTTGAGCGGGGCGATCTCCTCCGGCAGAAATTTATATGAGGCATTAAGCGCACTGCACGCGGAAATCAATCAACTCCTCAAAGCCGACGTTTTCTATGTGGGCATTTATGATTGGGAGACGGATTTTATTCATTATCCGATCTCTTTCAATGACGATCAAGCCTTTCTCATTGCAAAAAGAAAATTAAAAGAAGCCCCCGGCTTTTCAGGCGCGGTTATTTTTGGCGGAAAAGTTCTCTACCTCAAAGATATTACCCTTGAAGACCAAAAGAATAAATACGTTCCCATCGCCAACACTTATCGAGAGGATTTACGCTCATTTTTGGGCATTCCGCTGATCGCCAACGGCAAGGCGTTTGGCGTGCTCTCAATCCAAAGCCGCAAAGTTGACGCTTACACGCCGAGACAAATTCGGTTGCTGGAAAGTTTTACCGCGCAAACCGCAGTTGGGATTGAAAAAACCGCTCTGTTGGAACGCTTACAAAAAGAATTGACTGAAAGAGAGCGGATCGAAAAAGATTTGGTCGCGCGCGAAACCTTGCTTAAGGCAGTCACTTTCGCCGCCGAAAAATTGATCAACGCCGAAGATTGGCGCATTCACATTGACGCAATTTTAGAGCGCTTAGGCGTTACGCTTCAGGTTACACACGCCTATCTCTTTGAACGGCATGTTCTGCCAGACGGTCAAATGGGCAGTTCGATGCGCTATGAATGGGCGGCTGAGAATTATGCGACCGATCTGCTCGCTTTTCAAAATATCCCAATGTTTGAGGAAGGCTTTGACGAATATTACAACATGATGGAATTGAACGAAGCGTTCACGGGAAATACCGCCACCTTCCGCGAAGCGGAAAGAAAGCATTTTTCAGCGCTGGGGATTAAATCCGTTTTAGAGACGCCGCTCTTTGTGCATAATAACTGGTGGGGTACGCTGGGCTTTGACGATTTTACGCGCGAACGCACTTGGAATAACGCCGAGATAGCCGCCATGAAAATTGCGGCAAGTATTATCAGCGCCAGCGTTCAACGGCAGGAAATTGATGCGGCGGTGCGCGATTCCGAACGGAAATATCGCCAATCCATTGAAGTGACCGGCGCCGTCCCTTATTTTCATGATTATCGGCTTGAACGCCTGCAATTTATGGGCGTGGGCATTCACGCCATCACCGGCTATTCAACTGAAGAAATGGACTTGGCGCGTTGGAATGAGATCGTCAAAGAAGCCCGGATGCTCGAAGAACTGGAAGCGTACTCGGAAGAAGATGCGCGCATCTTGGCGCGTCAGGGAAAATTGAAGAATTGGAAATGCGACTATCGGATTGTGACGCGCGACGGTCAGACGCGCTGGATCAACGATAGCGCCGTTGAGTTGTTCGATGCAAACGGACGCTCGTATGCCGCGATGGGGATTATGCAGGATATTACTGAAAGAAAGAAAATAGAAGCCAATTTACGCAACCGCGAAGCGGTATTGGCGGCTCTGGCTTTCTCAGCGGAGGAATTTCTCCAAAACCAAAATTGGCGCGACGCCATCAACGCGGTCTTTGAAAAATTAGGCAAAGTTTTCAACGTTTCGCATGTTTATCTTTTTGAAAATCATTTATCCCCGGAAGGCGCGTGGGTCAATTCATTGCGTTATGAATGGAGCGCGCCCGGTCACGCTTCTGATTTAGGCAATCCAATTTATCAGAACGCGCCTTTGTTCTTGGAAAGCCAATATAAAGTTTTGGATTCTGGAGAGCCTTTTGTTGGGCGTTCTTCTTATTTTACCGAGATAGGCGCGCAAGATTGGGAGAACGGCGTTCGCGCGCTATTAGAGATGCGTATATTTGTAGATGGCAAACATTGGGGCGCGCTCGGCTTTGACGATAAGGTCAATGAGCGCGAATGGCAATCCATTGAAATTGGCGCTCTGCAAGTCACCGCAAATGTGCTGGGCGCGGCGATCAAACGTCAAAAAGATAAAGAGGCGCTGCAAGCTGAATTGGATCAGCGTAAGAGTCTGATTGACGAATTGGAAATGAAGAATAAAGAACTCAACGATTTTACCTATACCGTTTCGCATGATTTGAAATCGCCGCTGGTGACGATCAACGGCTTCCTCGGCTATCTGAAGCAAGACCTGCAATCTAAAGCGCCCGAACGTATCGAAAACGACGTGCAACGCATTCAAAACGCCGTGATTAGAATGCAACAATTGCTCAATGAATTGCTCGAACTCTCGCGGATCGGGCGCATGATCAACGCCCCGGAAATTGTGCCGTTTGAAAAATTGGCGCACGAAGCGCTGGAATTGACGCACGGGCGGATTGCCGCCAAAAATATCGCGGTTCAGATTCAACCTAACCTGCCCGCCATCTACGGAGATAAGCCGCGTCTGGTGGAAGCCTTGCAAAACCTGATTGATAATGCCGCCAAATATACCGGCGCGCAAACCAATCCGCGCATTGAGATCGGCGCGCAAACTGCCGAGAACGGCGAAACTATATTCTTCGTCAGAGATAATGGCTTAGGCATTGAGCCGCAATATTACGAACGCATCTTTGGCTTGTTCAATAAATTGGATGCGAAAAGCGAAGGCACAGGCATTGGCTTGGCTTTGGTTAAGAAAATTATTGAAGTGCATGGGGGCAGAATCTGGGTGGAAAGCGAACTCGGCAAAGGCTCCGCTTTTTATTTCACGCTCAAATAGATTGTCGCTCTTAAGTACTGTTTTACGCCAATCGCGCCGGGAGCGCGTGCCTTCGCGCGATTTTTTCGGTTAAATTATCTGAAGAGAAATACGCCGTTCTAAAAAATAAGGAGGATAGATGTTACGCCGCGCCTTACAAACCGCGCTGATCTTAATTTTGCTGACCGCGTGCCGCTCGTCCACGCCAATTGCGCCCACGCCCACGCTGACCGCTTCGCCCAGCGCCACGCCAACGCTTACGCCCACGCTTGTGCCGTCTCCAACTGCCACGCCGATAATATTAAAGGTAGAAATTACCCAAACGCTGGTCAATTGCCGGTCTGGACCCGGCACAGTCTTTGAAGCGCTCAATGAACTGAAGCAGGGCCAATTGGTACGCGCCGTGAGTCGGGATTCTGTTTCCGCTTGGTGGTATGTGGAAGACCCCGGCAACCCGGGCGGCTTTTGCTGGGTCGCCGCCAGTTCCAGCCAACTGCAGGGAGACGCAAATCAATTGCCAGTTAGGCAAGCGCCCAACCCGCAAGTTACCAACCTCACGCTAATCGTAGAGCCGGGGCACATGACAGTGGATTGTTTTCAATTTCCGCAAACTTTTTTCTTCAAGGCGGAAGCGACGGCTGACGGACCTTTGGTTGCTCAATGGCAATGGGAAGCCAGCGGCGATGGAATTATTGAAACCGGCTCGCTGATTTTTGAACGCGCCGAAACTAGAATTATTAATCAATATCTGCAGGTGAACGCCGAAGGCGAATATTGGATGAAGGTTAGCATCCTCAGCCCCACGCCATTAACGCAACGGGTTATTTTCCGAGTGACCTGCTCATAACGCGCCTTCCATTTTCAATAACCACTCCTTCGTTTTCAAGCCTTCCCCGCCGCCGTAACCGTGCAATTTGCCGTCCGAGCCGATCACGCGGTGGCAGGGAACGACCAACGGCATGGGGTTGGCGGCGTTTGCCTGTCCCACGGCGCGCGGCGCGTGCGGATGCCCAATTTCAATGGCGATTTCCAAGTAGGTGCGCGTTTCGCCATAAGGAATTTTATAAACTGCCTGCAAAGCGTTCCGTTGAAACGGCTGAAGCGAAGCCCAATCAATAGGAAAAGTAAATTCACGGAGCCGGCCTTGCAGATACTTACGGACTTGTTGAGCGTATGGCTGAATGCGCGTTCGGTTGAGTTCAACCGGACGCTTCAACTTATGCAGAAGCGCATCCAGCTCGGGCTGAGAATCTGCCCATTCGATGGCAAGCAAGCCTAAGTCCGAGGCGGCGAGGCGTAAATCTCCCAATGGCGTATCATTCAATTCGCCAAGATAAATTTTTTGAGTCGGTAAAGTCATTTAATTTAATCTCCAGCCTAATTTTATTTACATTCTTGTTAGTTGTCGAACAATCGTAGGGTAAGCGTAGGCTTTGCGTCAAGTAGGATTTTGGCAAGCATGATAAATTTACAGGCGTAAGGTGATTTCTCTTCTCCTCCTTTCAAGAGAGAACCGCGGTCGGCGTCCGCGGTTCTCGCAATTTAACGGGGCATTCTAGGTATAATCTCAATATCTCGGGAGTGTCTAATTCTGTGGGCTTTTAAAAGATTTAACCACAGAGCGCACAAAGCACACGGAGAAACCTTTCTGAAACCTCTCTGTGGACTCTGCGCTCTTTGTGGTGAAAGGCTCTTTAGCTCATTCCTTTAGATATTTCCAATATCTCAACCAGCGAGGAACTTATGACCATTCAAGTTACCATTATCGGTCTTGGGCAAATTGGCGCGTCCATTGGCTTGGCGCTTTCAAAACACACGGACAGCTTATTGCGCGTGGGTCACGATAAAGAATTCAGCGTGGAGCGCGAGGCGCATAAACGAGGCGCATTGGATAAAACCGAGCATAACCTGCCCAACGCCGTCAAAGATGCAAAGGTGATCGTGTTGGCTTTGCCGGTCAGCGAAATCCGCGAGACGTTTCAATACATCGCGCAGGATTTACAAGACGGCGTGGTGATCTTGGATACCGCCCCCGTAAAAAGCGAAGTGGCAAAATGGGCGCAGGAACTTTTGCCGAAACACGCCTACTATGTGGGGATTGTGCCAGCCGTGGGCGCTGAATTTTTAGGCGACAAAAAAACCGGTCTGGACTCAGCCAAGCCTGATCTTTTCAAAAATAGCATTTTCCTCGTTTCGGCGCCAGCCGGCTCCCCCGGCGAAGCGCTGGATCTGGCTTCTACCTTTGTGCAATTTTTAGGCGCCGCGCCCTTGCTCACCGACTTGCTCGAATCGGATGGGTTGATGGCTTCGGCGCATATTTTGCCGCAATTGGTTTCAACCGCTTTGCTCAATGCCACCGTCAACCAGCCGGGCTGGAAGGACAGCCGTAAAGTGGCGGGCAACCCGTATGTTTCTGCCACCTCCGCCGTTGAATATGATAAAGAAGAAGCGCTCAAAGATTTAGCGTTACATAATAAAACTAACGTAATCCACGCTTTGGATGCCATGCTCTCCGCCTTGCAGGATTTACGCGCCGATCTTGAAAATGAAAACGCGGAAGCGCTTCAACAACGCATCTCTGCCGCGCAGGATGGTCACGCCAACTGGCTGAATGAAAGAATCTCCGCCAATTGGTCGGAAATGCAAAAAACGCCCGTGGATTATCCCTCGCTCACGGAAAGGTTGTTCGGCTCAATTACGGGGCGCAAGGTCAAGAAGAAGTAGAGAAGCAATGTCCTGCTTCTGCTATATCGTTGAATGCGCGGATGGGACTTATTACACCGGCTGGACGACAGACCCTGAACGTCGCGTTCGGCAACATAACCAAGGCGTGGGCGCAAGATATACCAAAACCCGCCGACCCGTGAAATTGGTTTATCTAGAACCGCAACCCGATAAAATTACCGCATTAAAAAGAGAAAGAGCCATCAAGGCTCTTTCAAGAAAACAAAAAATAAAATTGTTTAATCCGTAAACAGCGGCAAATGCCCTAAAGAAATAATGTGCATCCACTGCGCGCGATCGCCTTCGGTTAAGATCGCCGCTTCGCCGCTTATAGTCGCTTCCGCTTTATCCAAGACCATACGCATCCCTTGCAAGGTGGAGCCGGTGCTGATCACGTCGTCCACGATCAATACTTTTTTCCCTTTGACTAAAGCGCGGTCTTTTTCATCCAGAATCAAAACTTGCGGCTGACCGGTCGTGATCGAGAGCGTTTCGGCTTTGAGCGCGGCGCCCATGTAAGGCTTATAGGATTTACGCAAAATTACATACGGCTTTTTCATTTCAGTCGAAAGCGCGTATGCCAAGGGGATGGATTTAGCTTCGGCGGTCACGATAATATCAAAATTTAAGTCGGCGATTCTTTTCGCCAAGGCTTGCGCGGCGGCTTGGACTAACTCGGTATCTCCAAGAATATTTAGAATCGCAATTTTCAAGCCCGGCTTAACTTCAAAGAGTCGTAGTTCTCGTTTAACTCCGGCGATTTCAATGGCGTAATTGTCAGACATAAGCGCTCCTCGCAAAAAATTACGTTGGCGAGTTTATCATAACTCCATCTTTCAGGTGATAAAATGCACGGGAAAAATATTTAATCAAACCCGTCTGTGTTGGAGGCGTAATGAATGCGTTACAAGCAAGGATATTAAAAGAGGGCAAGAATCTCGGCGACGGCATCTTGAAAGTAGATAGCTTCGTCAATCATCAAGTGGACCCGACGTTGATGAATGAATGCGGTCAACTCTTTGCTAAGTTATTTGCAAACGTAGGCGCAACCAAAATATTGACGGCTGAAATTTCCGGCATTGCGCCCGCCATCACCACCGGAATACACCTCGGCTTGCCGGTGGTGTATGCGCGTAAGAGCAAACCCATCACCATGCCCGATCAAGTTTATTTAACGCTGGCGCCTTCGCACACCAAAGGGCGGATGGTGGAATTGATCGTCTCGCCTGAATATCTCTCGACTGGCGAAAAGATTCTGATCATTGACGATTTTCTCGCCAGCGGACAAACCATTCTCGGCTTGGCGCGGCTCGCCGAAGCCTCCGGCGCAAAAATTGTCGGCATTGGCACGCTGATCGAAAAAACGTTTGAAGGCGGGCGCGATTTATTGAAATCGGTCAACGTGCCGATTGAATCCATTGCCCGTATCCAATCTATGGACGCGGGAAAGATTGAATTCGCCGATTAAACCAACCCAAAGCCGCAAGTCAACCCTTTGACCTGCGGCTTTTCATTTTTTGACATAGGATGAACTCATGCTCGATTCAATCGCCATTTTAGATTTTGGTTCGCAATATGCGCAGATCATTGCGCGGCGCATTCGTGAAATCAACGTGTACTGCGAGTTATTTCCGTGGGATACGCCGCCGGAAAAAATTCTCGCTATCCAGCCCAAAGGTTTCATCCTCTCCGGCGGACCAAAATCCGTTTATGCAGAGAACGCGCCGTATATTCAAAAATTTATTTTAGAGTCGGGCCTGCCGATTCTGGGAATCTGTTATGGGATGCAAGCCTTGACTCATGCGCTCGGCGGAACAGTCAGCCCATCCAACGAACGAGAGTTTGGCTTCGCTCAAATCGAATCAATAGTTTTCACGCCTCTGCTGGCTTCGCTCTCCCAAGTTTGGATGTCGCATGGCGATAAAATTACGCAAGCGCCTGAGGGATTTATCCCATTAGCCAAGAGCGCTAATAGCCCGTACGCGGCAATTGGCAATTTGGAAAAGAAATATTTCGGCGTGCAATTTCACCCTGAAGTGAATCATACGCCCAATGGAATTCAACTGCTCAAACATTTTGCCGTGGAAATTTGCGGCGCCAAACCGGAATGGACATCCGCTTCGATTATTGACGAGAGCGTCAAAAAGATTCAAGAACAAGTTGGCAAAGAAAGAGTCCTTGCGGCGGTTTCAGGCGGCGTGGATTCATCGGTGGCGGCGGCGTTGGTGCATAAAGCGATTGGCGATCAACTGGTTTGTGTGTTTGTGGATACAGGTTTGCTTCGTCATAATGAAGGCGCGGATGTTGCTTCTGCATTTCGTAATGGACTCGGCGCTGAGTTGATTACCGTAGATGCAAGCGCTGAATTTCTCGGCGCGCTCAAAGGGATAGTTGATCCTGAACAAAAAAGAAAAATCGTCGGCGAGAGATTTATCCGCACGTTTGAAGCGCAAGCCAAGCAAGTGGGCTTGCCTAAGTTTTTGGTGCAAGGCACAATTTATCCCGACGTAGTTGAATCCTCTGCGCCAGACCGCAACAAAGCCGACAAAATCAAAACGCATCACAATGTGGGCGGGCTTCCAAAAGATATGAAGTTTGAACTGGTTGAACCTTTGAGATATTTATTCAAAGACGAGGTTCGGTTGGTGGGCGAAGCGCTTGGGCTGAATGAAAATTTAGTTTGGCGGCAACCTTTTCCAGGTCCGGGGTTGACCGTGCGCTGTCTCGGGGAGTGTACGCCGGAGCGTGTATCCCGTTTGCGGGCGGCAGATAAAATCCTTTTGGAAGAATTATCCAAAGTAGGCTTGATTGGAAAAGGCGCAAAGACATCGCAAGCCTTTATGGTTTTATTGCCGGTGAAATCTGTGGGCGTGATGGGCGATTACCGAACCTATCAAGAAGCCGCCGCAATCCGCGCCGTGGTGACCGATGATTTTATGACTGCCGATTGGGTGCGCCTGCCTTATGAAGTATTGGCGCAGGTTTCCAGCCGTGTGGTGAATGAAGTGGATGGCATCAACCGCGTGGTGTATGATGTGACCAGCAAGCCCCCCGCGACGATTGAATGGGAATGATTTTATTATGTTGGATGGAGGATCTGATGAATTTTGATTATGGAAATATTTTAACGCGCACGTTTCAAATTATCTGGAAGTATAAAACGCTTTGGGTTATTTTGACGTTGCCGATGCTGTTATCTTTTGCCATGCTCCCATTTGGGCTTGCTCCCGCGTATTTTTTATACGCTGAACCGCAGAATTCGCCAGACCTTGTTTTTGTTATCGCTATGCTCGCTATCGCCGTCTTGTTTTTTGTCGTCAGTTCTGTTGGATATGTAGTTGTAACTTCTGCGTTTAGCGTGGGGATGGTGCGTTTAGAACGCGGTAAAGATTTGCCGCATTTTGCAGAACTGATCAAAAGCGGGTTTGAATATTTTTGGCGGCAACTCGGCGTGTTTCTGATCGTTCAGCTTTCTATGGGTTTGATTTTCACCCTTGCTTTTGCTTTCCTGTTTTTTGCAACGGTCGTAACTATGGGCATCGCTTCTTTTTGCCTGCAACCGATTTTTATTATCATTACCCCGCTCTCTTTTCTGGTATTGGCGATTTTAGAAAACGCCCATCTGGCGGTGGTTTATAAAAACTTGAGCGCACTGGACGCATTAAAACACAGCCTCGCCATAGTGCGCGATCATTTTTGGCGTTATTTCATCCTGATTGTGATCATTTATTTTATCGTCATGATCTTATCAAGCATTCTTACGTTTCCGCTGATACTTCCCGCTTTTTTCATGTCATTTCTATTCGAGACGAATCCTGATCTTTCCACAGCCGTACAGCTTATCTTGGGCGGTTTCATGTGCATTTTTATCCTAGCTATGTCCGTTTTATCGGGTCTTTCGCAAGCTTTTATAAAAACTTC
>JADLCG010000310.1 GCA_020847355.1 Anaerolineales bacterium
CCAAAATCATTATGCCAATATGTGCCGTGAAATGAAATCCCACTTTTGGTTATATATTGCACCCAGGGCACGCCGGGCAGATCGAATCCGCTGGCGGCTAGATCGCCCGCCGCCATGTGACGCGAAGGGCGCTTGTAGTAAGTGGTGAATGCGCCTTGCGGCGTGGTGTATGTCCCCACGCGGAAGATGCCGCCCGTAGAAGCGGAAGCGACAAAAACTGGCGCGTCATCTTCAAAGGCGGTGACCAGTTGTTTTTCCAATTGCACCAGAATCTTTTTATTTTTACTCGGCACATCGGCGGAAATCGGCGCTACATCTTCGGCGGTTAATACGCGCAAATGCGCGGCTTTGACGTAGTACAACTTGTTCCATTTATCGTCTAAAATCTGATACCAAACTTCGCCGTTCGAGTCGGCGGTTGCCGCTTTGATCCAATGCGTGGTTTCGTAATAAATGCGATAGCCTACTTTGGAAGCCTGAGTCGCTTGTTCGTGCGCGTCTGTATATGGCACGGTGACTTCTGCCAGCAAGCCGTCTTCGGGAATATCCAGCGTGGGGGTTGAGTTGAGGATCGTTCTCACCGGCTGAACGTTTCCCGAATAGACATAGCCTTCGATTGCGTTCGGCGAGCCGATCTCATACCAGATGCGGTTATTGGCGTTAACATCATCGCTGAGCGCCGTATTGACAATATTCAAGAGCATATCGCGTTGACACAATTTAACTTGCGCGCCGCTCAGCGTGGGCTGGGCGTACATCCAAATTGTGCGCGTGGTGACGCGCCCTTGAAGCGCGGCAAACGGGTCGCTTAAATGCAAATTGAGCGGCGGAAGCAAAAGACCTGCCAACCCTGCGCCGCTCAATTTCAAAAAATCGCGTCTGGAGATTTCGTTCAATTTCATTGCTGGCTGATTATATCAACGCCGGTTAGTAATGTACGTTGACCACCGTGCCAACTGCGGAGAAGTTATAAATCCATTCCGCATCGGGAATGCTCAAATTAACGCAACCATGACTCATCGGCGTGCCAAAGTTATTATGCCAATACGTGCCATGTAAACCATAGTCTTTATAAAAATACATCACATACGGCACATCGGGCAGGTAATAGCCGGGACCAGACATATCCGAAGAGCGCAATTTGACCCAAATTTTAAAACTGCCGGTGACGGTTGGCGTGAGCCAAGTGCCAGTAGAGACGATGAAAGAATTCACCAGCGTATCGCCTGCGTAAGCGTACACGCGCTGTTGGGATAAATCCACGTCAATCCAATGCACGCCATCGCCCACCGGCGCGGGCGGCGCCTCAGCGACTGCCGTTGGCGCGACATATTCAGAAGTCGGCGTATCTTGCACAATTTCCGCGATCAACCCGCCGGAAGGTTGCGTCGTTTCAACCGCCGCCGCAATAGTCGGCGCAACTGCGGTATTGGTCGGCACAACTAAGTTTTCTAAAGTTGGGGTCTCTACAATCGTCACCTGCGCAAGGCTCTCGGTAGTCGGCGCCAGCGTCGGTTCTAAGGAAGCGGTCACAGTGGGGTTAATGGTTGGGCTAACCTCCACTTCAACTTGCGCGATGGGTTGCGCTTGCGGGGCAGGCTTAGGAATTTCCACCTGAGCAAAAGAAATTCGGGATGTTTGCGGCGCAGGGACAGGCGAACCTAAAATAGAAGCCAAAACCGGCGAACGCACAGCCGACCAAGCCGCAAATGCAAAGACCGCACACCCAATGACGATTAAACCAATTGGCAAAAGTAGATTGCGTTTTTTCGCCGCTTGTTTTTTGGATGAAGCGCCGCCGCTTTCCGCGCTCGCAGTTTGATTTGGACCCGCGGCATTTGGCTTCGCCTTGGGCAACTGGTTCTGAGGTCTCTGCGCAAATTGATTATTCATAATCGCTACCTTTATCAATAACTTGTAAATCTAAACGAATTATAAACTCTGGACGCTGGAAGCCATCCGTTTGTTACTGTTTTATCACGGCAGAATAGTGGGCAAGCCGGTGGGCAAAACGCTTTCATTTTTTACGAAACAAAGAATGCCGTTCACAACGCCCTTGGCGACCAGATCCGTTTTTTGGGTGAGCATTTTCTGATCCAGATTCAAAAAGCCGGTTTCGATGATCGCCGTGATCGTATTCGGGTCAATTTCAGAAAAAGCGTGATAATCGCGCATATCCTCGGTAATACTTCCGGCGTGAAAGGTCAAGCCGGTGGCGCTTTGATAGCGATCCGTCAAACAAGCAGTGAGGCGCTGAGCGCGGTTGATATCCCGCGTATCCATAGAAGAAGCCACCTTGAAGCCGGTCGCTTGGTCGTTGACATAATCGCAGGAATCGTTATGAATGGAAACCAACGCCACTGCGCGATAGCCGCTCAGGCGCGTATCAAACTCGTTGAGCAAATCCACCTGAAAGCCTTGCGCCACCAAACTATCTTTGACCATCGTCGCAATCTTCAAGTTGACGTCCGCTTCGGTGAGCGTGGTTTTTCCATTTTGATCCATACATACCGCGCCGGAATCATTGCCGCTGTGTCCGGCAACTATGCCGATCCGCAGTTGCGGCTGGGGAGTTGCCGCAGGGTTAGAATCCGGCTGAGGCGTAAGGATGAGGCGCAATTGTTCCTGTAAGTTAGAAGCGAATAAGCTGTTGGGAGTCCAGGCTGTAAAAAGCGTCGCCACGAGCATTGCAATCCATAATACGCTGAAGAAGGAATTGAAAAATGGCGGGCGGTTGCGCTCCGCGCGCGGGAGAGGGCGTTGCTCGGCTGGCGCTTGAAGCGGAGTTTCTAATTTCTCTGCAGGCTGTTCTGCAGAATCTTCCGCGTGAATTTGATTGATCGGTTGCATAGCTAAATTCATCATATTCTGTAAAAAATAATCGCGCAAGGGCAAATTTATCCAATTTGCAACGCTCAAATTTACTCTTGACTCGCTCATCTCGCGCAATTATCATCTTTCGATGGAGGACCAAGCGTGGACAAATTAGATTCGGAACAATTACGCGCCGCAATGCGCGGGTGGTCGGCTGGAGTCACGATCGTCACCGCCGCCTACAAAGGCGAACTGCACGGCATGACCGTTAATTCATTCACTTCAATTTCATTAGACCCGGCATTGATTATTATTGCGCTTCAAGTTTCAACCCGCACGCATACGCTGGTTTCAAAATCCAAAACTTTCGGCGTGACCATTCTAGCTAAAGAACAAACCGCGATTTCGGATTTGTTTGCCGGACGCAGACCGGACGTGAGCGAGCGCTTCGCCGAAGTTAAAACTGAAACTCTAGTCACCGGCGCGCCATTGATCGCCGACGGATTATCTTGGCTTGATTGCCGCGTGATTCAAACTGTTCGCGCCGGCGCGAACACGCTCTTCATCGCGGAAGTTCTCGCCGCGCGAGCCATCCATAACGGCGAGCCGTTGATCTATCACAACCGCGCTTATTGGGAACTCGCCGCGTTAAAATAAAATCTCAAGAGATCAGCCATGCTCACTTTGGCAGAAAAACAAACGCTTTTACGTTTGGCGCGCGAAGCGCTCAGCGCTGGCGTGACGGGTAAAGCCTTAAGCCCGCTGGATTATGCCTCCTTAACGCCAAGCTTAATGGAGCCGGGCGCTTCATTTGTCACGCTGACGATTGGCTCTGAACTACGCGGCTGTATCGGCGCTTTGGAAGCCTACCAACCCCTCGCCGAGGATGTGCGCGAACACGCCATCGCCGCCGCCCTGCAAGACCCGCGCTTTCCGCCAGTGGATTCAAGCGAACTGCCCAACATCCACATCGAAATTTCCCGCTTAACCGCGCCTCAGCCTCTACAATATTCATCAGCCGCAGAGTTGATCCAAAAAATAAAACCGCAGGTGGATGGAGTCATCCTCACCGACGGAGTCCGCCGCGCCACTTTCCTGCCGCAAGTTTGGCAAAGCCTGCCTCAGCCTGAAGAATTCCTCGCGCGGCTATGCCAAAAAATGGGCAAGCCCGCCAACGCTTGGCAAACCGCGCGCTTAGAAGCGCTCACTTATCAAGTTGAAGAGTTTTCCGAATAATTTCAAAACAATTTAAGCAAATTAGAGAACAAGCGGTAAAATAAGCGCATGGCTGATCAATTCTCTTTAGACCAACATGACGAGACTATCTTTCAGGACGCATTAGAAGCCCTGCATCGCGGAGATCGCGCCCGCGCTAAAGAATTGCTCACCTTACTTTTGAAGACCAATCAAAACAACGCCACTTACTGGATCTGGCTGAGCGCCGCAGTGGATAATGCCAAAGAACGCATCTACTGTTTACAAACCGCCCTGCAGTTGGAGCCGGAAAATACCACCGCCAAAAGAGGCTTGATTCTCTTGGGCGCGCTCAAACCGGACGAAACGATTCAGCCCTTCCCCATGAATATGCCGCGCGCGTGGGAAGCGAAGCTATTACTTGCCAACGAAAGACCTAAAGAAAAAGGTCTAAAAGCCTTCACCAGAAATCCTATTGTGCGGCTGGCGGGCGTTTCCATTCTGGGTCTCGCTTTAATCGCGGCAGTGGTATTTGGATTTATCCTGCCGCGCCGGATGAATGTCAAATCCACTTCTACAATTACGCCCGGACCTTCCCCCACCTTCTCGCCTACGCCCACCATCTTCGGCGCGACTGCCGCGCCCACCACCACCTTTGTTGGTCCAACGCCGTTGTGGATGTTCCTACCCGAAACTTATACGCCCACGCCGCTATACATCAACACGCCGCGCGCGCCTGAATCGCGCGATCAATACCGCTCGGCGGAATTAGCTTACAAAGCCGGAGATTGGGACGCTTACATCCAAAACATGGAATTGGTGCATCAACTGGAGCCAAAATCCGCCGATATTTATTACTACATCGGCGAAGCCTATCGGCATAAAGGCGAAGCCAGCAATGCGTTAGAGGCTTATAACGATGCGCTCGAAATTGACCCGGATTTTGGTCCGCCCTATTTGGGTTTGGCGCGCGCCCGATTAATGCAAGACCCCAACGCCAATATTGAATATCTCTTCAAGCAAGCTTTAGCCCGCGACCCAAACTTTGGCGAAGTGTACATCGAACGCGCCAAGTACTACCTCTTCCACAACGATCCTGAAGCGGCGCTCGAAGATTTAAG
Source organism: Anaerolineales bacterium (assembly GCA_020847355.1). Lineage (GTDB taxonomy): Bacteria > Chloroflexota > Anaerolineae > Anaerolineales > Villigracilaceae > Villigracilis. The sequence continues at coordinate 5,130 of JADLCG010000310.1, forward strand.
CGAAGCGGATAAACTATTGCCGGGTTCGCCGGAAGTCCAACTTCTCTATTCAAAAGCCTATACAGATTTAGAAGATTTACCCTCGGCGATAAAATTCGCCGAGCAGGCTTATACGCTGGATATTACCAATCTCGAAACCTATCAAGTCTTGGGCGAGCTATACATCGCCGATAAACAATATCAACGCGCCATCGAATCTTTGGAAGTATATGTAAACTATGAAGACGAAAGTTCGCTGGCTTTCGCCCTGTTGGGACAGGCTTACTTTGAACAAAAAGATTACAAAGCGGCTTTAGAAAATTTGAATAAAGCCTATGCCCTCAGCCCATCCGGTTTACGCCGATTTTATATCTATCGCGGGTTAGCCAGCCTCGAACTGGGCAGTAACGATCTGGCGATTGAATATCTTGAAGACGCTTACGACTATGACGAAAAATCCTTTGACGTAAATCTCGGGCTGGTTCGCGCTTATTTTGTCAACGAGACTTTTGGCACCGCCTTCCTCAAAGTAGAAAGGCTCGCCTCGCTCGCCAAGACGGATGAACAGAAAGCCCAAGTTTTTTACTGGCGGGCGCTGATTCAAGAAAAACGCGATCAACCTCAAGACGCGATCAAGAATTGGCAGGCTTTGCTCAAATTAGACGCCGAGGCAATGACTCCCGAAATGCGTGCAGATGCCGAGACACACCTCCGCGCTATGGTCACGCCCACTAACACGCCCAAGCCGGGCACACCCACGCGCACGCCTTCGCCCACGCAAACCAGCACGATCACCCGCACCCCAAGCGTGACGATTACGCCCAGCATTACCAGAACGCCCAACGTGAGCGCTACGCCAAGCGCGATCACGCGCACGCCGACTCCCACGCCGACCAAATGAAAAAAATGAGCGGAATATTCCGCTCATTTTTTTTTGCTACTGCGCTTCAAAAAAGCGTGCATATTTTTCAGAGTTTGTTTCCATTCCCCCTCGGCGGAGGTTTTTCGCCGCACAGTTTGCGCGCGCATCCGCATCGCCTCTATGACCTTTTCCTCCTCGCCTGCATCCAGCCAGAAGCCATGCGCATTTTCGGCGCAATACTCCAATTTCAAATCGTATAAACGATATTGAAATTCAAGCATCGGTTTGGCGCAATGCGGACAGAGAGTCTGCGTTTCCTTTTGAAAGTGAATCAACGAGCCTTTTTGCGCGTCTTCGTCAAAGACACGGTCTTCCAATTTATCTAATTCGTTTGCATCCAGCCACATGCCGCGGCAATGCGGACAGGCGTCTATTTCAAACATGCCTTTATAAAATTTCTGCGCCAATTCCGCGCCGCATTTTGGACAGTTCATTTATTTGCATCCTCTGGCGCAATTGGCAGTACGCCCGCCACAAACGCTTCAGCAAAAGCCTCACGCGGATTCAAATCCATCCATAGCAAAAACTCCGCATTGCCTTTGGGACCCAGCAAAGAAGATTTCACCAGCCCGCGCAAACCAAAGCCTTCCGCCTGTGCATAGTTCAACACATCCAACAAAACCTGACGATGAATCGCCGGATCGCGGATTACGCCGTCTCCGCGCGAGACATCTTTTTTACCGGCTTCAAATTGCGGCTTGATCAAACACAGCAATTGCGTTTTAGGCGAAATCCATTTTTTGATGACCGGCAGTAAAACCTTCAAAGAAATGAACGAAGCGTCCACCGTCACCAAATCCACAGGTTCAGGCAAAGATTCAACAAACCGCGCATTGGTTTCTTCCATCACTACCACGCGGGAATCCTTGCGTAACTTCCAATGCAAAATTCCCTTGCCAACATCTATGGCATAAACTTTACGCGCGCCATTTTGCAAAAGGCAATCCGTAAACCCGCCGGTAGATGAGCCAACATCGGCGCACACAAAATTGGTAACGTCAATTGCAAAAGCCGTTAAGGCGCCGGCTAGTTTCTCGCCGCCGCGCGAAACAAACCGCGGACCGGTATCAACTGTCAGCGCGGCATTGGCTGGGATCGTAGTAGCCGGCTTGAGCGCGACCTGACCGGCGACGCGCACTTGTCCCGCCATGATCAAGGCTTGCGCTTTCGCCCGCGAATCGGCTAAACCCTTTTCCACCAATAAAACATCCAAACGCACTTTCGGCATAAAAATATTGTATCAGGTAAAATAACTCCATGTTAACTGCACTCATAAAAACCATGCGCCCGCGCCAGTGGACAAAAAACGTCTTCATCTTTGCCGCACTTGTTTTTGACAAACAACTCTTCAACCCGGATTCATTTTTACGCACGCTGGCGGGCGCAATTTTATTTTGTTTAATCTCCTCCTGCGTTTATATCTTCAACGATTTATCAGACGTTGAAGCAGACCGCCAACATCCCGAAAAGAAAAACCGCCCAATCGCCTCCGGCAAATTACCCGTCCAGATCGCCTGGATTGCCGGCATTAGCTTAGTAATCTTCACGCTTGGAGTTTCTTTTTTTCTTGCGCCCGGTTTTGAAGCCGTCATCATTGCGTATTTCCTTTTGAACATTGCCTACACCAAATGGCTCAAACACATTCCCATTGTGGATGTGTTCGTCTTAGCCGC
>JADLCG010000311.1 GCA_020847355.1 Anaerolineales bacterium
ATTCAGCGCATTTTGCTGATCAAACACAAAGCCAACTCGGCGGAATTAGAAAAATTAAATAAAAAAGAAAGCTTGTTGCTACAAATCAATATTGCGCTGGCGATCTTAGTCTTATTAGCGACTAGTTTCGCCAGAGCCGCGTGAAATGGGGCGTTTGCGGGTTTCGTAGGTCAATTGCGCCGTCTCCGTTGGGGAATCGTTGAGCGGGCGTAGTTCCAATCTGCGCGCTTTTCAGTAGAATATCCTTGGCGCTTGCCGAGGAGCTAAATTTTGCAAATCAAACCTTTCTTCAAAATAATTTCTGCAATTGCGTTATTAATCGTCATAATCGTTGGGGGCTATCTTATAAGTAGGCGTTTTTTCACGTCTACTCAAACGGCGCATAAGTTTTCCACAACGTATAGCATTTCCCCAGACCCCGCGCCTGCGGACGACCCAAAGGATATGGTCGAGGTGACGGGGCTGATTCGCGCGTTTGATATTGATCGCAATGCAAACAGAATTGCCATCGTCACATCCAAAGCGGCGCTGATCTACGATCTGGCGACTCTGAAATTAATCCATTCTTCCCCGCTCACGGATTTAATTACCAGCGTGCGCTTCTCGCCGGATGGAAGCAAACTGGCGTTAGGCGGAATATCCGCAAGCCGCACGCAAAGCGGATATTTACATATAGTGGCGCTGGATACAGCCGCTTGGAAAACGCTATATGAATATCAGAGCGAGACCGACGCATATAATCTCGCGTTAGCCTGGTCGCCGGATGGCGAACGCCTCGCCTTCTCCGTCCCCGATAGAAAACTGCTTGTAGTGGACGTGCCTACTGGTCAGGAAATTGCGGCTCTGGATGATTTTCTTTATATGCCGAATGCAGTTGCGTGGTCGCCAGACGGCGCGCGCTTAATCTCCACTGGCGATCTTGGCTATGGTTTGCGCCGTTGGCGTTTGGATACAAACCAATGGGTGCGCTTGTGGAGTACGGATATACAGCCCGCGCAACAAATTGCCTGGTCGCCGGATGGAAAGCGAATCGCTTCCGGGCATTTTGGCGGCGTGATTTGCATTTGGAATGTCCGTAACAACCAATGCGAAGGATTGATTCGAGCGCATTTTAATTCGGTGGATGGATTAGCCTGGTCGTTAGACAGCCAACAAATTGCCACAACCAGCGGCGCAATTCGCATTTGGGACGCTTCCAATGGAAAACTGGTATCTGACTTTGGATATAGTCAAGGACTGGTTTATTCGCAAACGCAATGGCTCAATTCGCAAACCATCGCGACGTTGGAATCCAGTTATACAAAACCCATCCCGGCTACGATTCGTTTTTGGGATGTAAAAACCGGCAAGGTCAACCTGGCTTTTCGCGGCTGGGACAATGTGCAAGGAAGCAACAGCGGCGGCGTAGCGCTTGTTTTGGATGATATTCAAATTGGCGCAGACCGAACCCTGCTCAAAGTCTCTTTGAAATTTGACAGCGCGGACCTTTTTATGGCCGGCGAATGGAACGTGACCATGCGCGATTCGCAGGGCAAAATCTATCCGCTGACGAATATCACGCCTGACGATGTGGATCAAGGCGAGACGCGCGTTTATCAAACTGTTCCCCTGCCGCAAGGGGAGCGCATTACGCTTGACCTGCTGAGTTTTCCCTCTCAAAACGGCATCCCCATGCTGATGGATACCTCGGCTAATTCTGAAACAATTACCTTTGACCCAAGCGTTTTACAAGTTGGCGAATCAACTGCCGTTAATGTAGAGATTAACGCAAATGGCTGGATGGTTCACCTTAACCGAGTTGAGAAGTCCGCGCCGGATACGTTGATCTTTCAATTTGCCGCGCAAGATATGATCAATGGCGTGGCGCTATTCACTCCTTCGGCAAATACCTCTTATACACAGCCGCCGCAAAATGGAACGACCGACGCGGTTCTTAAATTTAACCCAATGCCAAATACGCCCATTCAACTTAACGTGACGAGGATTTTTTATCAAGCTCTCGGCGCCTGGCAGTTGGATTTTTCGGTTGTCAAATCTATGTTTACCGACTTGCCCGCATTCACCTCTGCGCCTGCGCTTACCCCCGCGCCTGAAGCGTTATTTACATCGCAAGACCCGCTATTTTTAGAAATTCAGAACCTCATTCGTAAATATAACCAAAGCGTCGTCAAAAAAGGCTGGGTTCACGCCGTCAGCGAAACCGCCATCGAAAATACGCAAGGACAGAGCTTCCCGCCGCAGTATTACCGGGAAGAGCAATGGTTTGAAGTGGATGGCGATGGTTGGGTGTTGCGTTCTCTGACGACTGATTTTGATCAGACGAATAGCGTCATCCAGCAAAACGTGTCAGTGGGGACGCATGGATACAACCTGTCCACTGGCGAAGCGTCTGAAAACCCGCTCTATCGTTTATCGTTTGACTTAATCCTCAGCGATCTGGAGTATGCGTTGAAAAATGAGCAGACCATTTTGCGCGAAGAAACAACCTGTCAGGACGGCGCGCCTTGCCTGGCGCTCAAACTAAGCGATGGCTTTTCTGGTCGTCAGTATTGGATTAACCGAGACACGGGGCAAATTGTTAAACTGGCGACTTTGCAATACTCTGCGGATGGAGTTGAAAGCGTGATGTATACGCAAACTTTTCGCCCCGCTGAACGGACCTCCGCGCCGCCCCAGGAAGTTTTAGATGCGCTGGGCAATGTGGTTTTCCCATAAACAAACAGGCGGAGGAAATTCCTCCGCCTGTTTTCGATTCACTGCTTCCTGCTTTACAGTTCGCTGGCTCTTCTGCTAATTCGATCTTTGGCGCGCGCAATGAATTCGCTCAGCGTAATCCCGTTCTGCTGGCTTCCATCCCGCCCGCGCAGGGAGACTTGCTCCGCTTTCATTTCATTATCGCCAACTACAAGCATATACGGAACTTTCATCAACTGCGCCGAACGGATCTTGGCGTTCATCCGTTGCGCGGATAAATCCGCATGAGCGCGGATGCCTTGCTCGCGTAATTGCCTGGCGATTTTTTCCGCGTATTCATTTTGTCCGTCCGTAATTGAAATCACCCGCACTTGTTCAGGCGATAACCAGACCGGAAAATTGCCGGCGTAATGTTCAATGAGGAAGCCGATCATCCGCTCGTGCGTGGAAAGCGGCGCGCGGTGGATACAAATCGGCACTTCATCCTGCCCGTCTCTATTCGTGAATTTCAAATCAAATTTGGGCGGCACGGCGAAATCCACTTGATTTGTAGCGAGCGAGAACTCGCGCCCGATCACGCTCCAAATTTGCACGTCAATTTTAGGCCCGTAGAAGGCGGCTTCATCTTCCACTTCCACAAATGGCACATTGCCATTCGTCATGGCGCGGCGCACCATATCCTCCGTTTTGAGCCAGAGGCGCTCATTGTCCACATATTTTTTGCCCAGCCCAGCCTTGCTATGCAGACTTAAGCGCATCACATACTTATCAATTTCAAACAACTTGAAATATTTATGATACAAATCCACAACGCCCATGAATTCCTGCTCAAATTGTTCTTCCGTGACGTATAAATGCGCGTCGTTCATCTGCATCGAGCGCACGCGCATCAAGCCGAAGAGTTCGCCAGATTTTTCGTAGCGGTAACACGTTCCATACTCCGCGAGGCGAATCGGTAAATCCCGATAGGAGCGGCCTTTTGAACCGAATATCTTATGGTGCATCGGGCAGTTCATCGGCTTAACATAATACTTTACGCCTTCCAGTTCCATCGGCGGATACATGCTCTCGGCATAATAGGGGAGATGCCCCGAACGTAAGAACAAATCTTCCTTCGTTAGATTTGGCGTGCGCACGCGCAGGTAGCCAGCCGCTTCTTCCATTTCTTTCGCCAGCTTTTCCAACTCTTCGATCATAATGCCGCCGTTTGGCAACCACAACGGCAAGCCTGGTCCCACTTCATCGTCAAAGATGAAGATCTCCAACTCTTTACCGATCTTGCGGTGATCGCGCTTCTTGGCTTCTTCCAATTGGTGTAGATATTCTTCCAATTGTTTTTTATTTTCCCAAGCTGTGCCATAAATGCGTTGCAACATTTTATTTTTTTCGTCGCCGCGCCAATACGCGCCCGCAATGGACATTAACTTGAAAGCGTCTTGTTTAATTTCTTTCGTATTTTCCACATGCGGACCGCGGCATAAATCCGTGAAAGTATCCTGCTGATAGATTGAAATCTCGGGTTTTTCTTTTAGCGGATTGCCGTATTCATCCGTGCCGCCTTTTTCGAGACCTTCGATCAGTTCCAACTTGTAGGGCTGATCTGCAAAGATTTTTCTCGCTTCATCTGCGCTGACGACTGTTTTTTTGAATTCATGTTTGCCTTGGACGATCTGACGCATCCGTTTCTCGATGGCTTGCAAATCTTCGGGCGTTAAATTGCGCGGCAAATCGAAATCATAATAGAATCCATTTTCAACCGGCGGACCAATCGTCACTTTGCCGTCGGGGAACATCTCCAGCACGGCTTGCGCCATCACATGCGCGGCAGAATGACGAATTTTATACAAATAAGACTCTTCGTATTTTTCTTGTTGATTTAACATTTTTACATCCTTTCTTTTTGCAGACAATAGACCGTAGTCCATCGTCAATTGTCCAAATAAAAAACTCTCGCCCACAACGGGGCGAGAGTTTTTACTCACGCGGTTCCACCCGATTTGTAGGACAAGATTAATCTTGTCGTACATCTCTTCAGCTTCTAACGGAGCAACTCGTTTCACTTACTAACTGATCATGGATCACTGTTCTGTGTCACGCTCGCGAGTGGTTTTCTGTGCCGTTCCCTTGAAGAGACTCTCAATCTTCGTTCTCTTCTCCCTGTCAGGGATGTGACCACATACTCGTCTCGGTCAATGCGTTTTACTGATTACTGCTTTACTGGTCACTGATTACTGCTCACTGACCTTGTGGACGAGATAGGGCTCGAACCTACGACCTTCGCGATGTCAACGCGATGCTCTAACCAACTGAGCTACCCGTCCAAAGAGTGAACATTATAACGAGATGCTCAAATTTTGGCAATATGCTTTTTTGGTATAATCGCCTCGCTATGGCGCGAAAGAAAACCCCTGAAGATTTATCCGTGGAGGAACTGCGCCGCCTGCTAGTGGAAAAACGGCGCGGCGTCCGCAAGGAAAGATTGGAACATTACCGCCGCACCGGACGAGCGGTGGCGCTTGCGCCAAAGCTTGCGGATGAAACTGCGCCCCCTGCCGCGCCGATTATTGATACGGCGGAGGAAAATGAATCCACGACTGAGCAGGTTTCGGCGAGTCCGCGGCGCAAGGTGATGGATCGCCTGCTCTTGGGCATCGAAGTCATCGCCGTGTTGGGCTTGATCGCAGTCTTAGTCAACGGCATGGGCTTGTTGCGGACTTTGAATGACGAAGTAGTCAACGCGATTAGTTTGGAGACGATCGCGCCTACGCCGTTGGTGATGGCGGTTGTGTTGCCTTCCGGGCATACCCCGCCAGATGCGAATGGAAATACTGCGCCGAACGATGCGGAAATTCCCGAACATTTGCGGCCCATGGTGCAATCGCTGGCGAGTATCCCTCTGCCCACTCCGG
>JADLCG010000312.1 GCA_020847355.1 Anaerolineales bacterium
CCGGAATTTTAGCCATCGGCTCCGCTAAAGAAACTGCGGTTGTGGAAAACGGTCAAATCAAAATTGGCTCGCGGATGAAAGCGACCATCTCCGTTGACCATCGAGTCAGCGACGGCGCCGAAGCCGCGCAATTCATGCAGAAACTGGCGGAATTTTTAGAAAACCCAGTCCGCATGTTGGTGTAATCAAAAAACTCCGCGATTTTCAATCGCGGAGTTTTTATAATTTACGGCACGTAATATTCGATCCGCAAGTGCGGGCGGTCGAGCAGTTCGTTGGCATCCCCGCTGAAGAAGCTGATGAAATCGTCGCCTAAATCGTTGTTATCATCCAATTGGAAATACAAGCGCAATTGAGTCACGCCCTGCAAGTTGATCAAGCGATTCGCGTCGCCGTTGAGCAAAGCCCAATACACATCGCCAACCGGATTATTCTGAATGAAGCCCACCGCGTTCAACGTGGACGGCGCTTGAAAATCTGAGGCTTGCAGTGCATAAGAGCCGAGATAGCTATCAAACCCAAAATTTCCTTTAACTAGATCAATCTGAATATTTTGATGCGTGTCAAATGGATTCGTGCCGGCGCCGCTTTGTCTTTTGATCGTTAAGATGACTTGCGTCACCACGGCGTTATCCGGCAGGCTCTGAGTTGGGAAATGCAAAATAGCGCGGTATTGTTGATTTTGAGAGCTATCTCCCAGCCGAAAGATCGGCGCCGCCGAATTAGCCGAGCCGCCAACATTGCTATTCTCGCTAGATTCTAAAACCCAGCCGTCATTTGAACCGCCAGAACGCAACGTAACCGTTGAATACGTCACTGGCGCTTTATTGAGCGTATACGTTTCGCCTAAAAGATTGCCGTTGCCTGCGCCAGCGCCGCCCAAAGGCATGTTTATCGAATTAACAATTGAATCATTATCAACTAAATCCAAACGTAAGGAGCCGTTTCCGTTGCCCGTCGCAATGGAAACTGTATAAGCATCGCCGGACCCGCTCACCCCGTTGAGCGTAGCGCCGCTAATTCCACTGGCAAAGAAGCTAAAGTCGCTCACATCCACGCCAGTCACCGCTTCAGAAAAAGTCACGCGGAAGTTAACGCTCGAAGCAGAAGTTGGGTTGGCGTCCAGCCGCGTAATTGATTTAACTGTTGGTACATTTCTGGCAAGCGCATAAACTTCACCGGCGGTAAAACTTCCATTCAGCAAAATTGAAGAAGCATCCATAATGCTGTGATTATCAATCAAATCGAGGCGCAAAGTTCCAGCGCCCGCGCCGGTATTAACTGTGACTGTATAACTCGCGTCTGCGCCTGAAACATCCGTCAAACTCGCGCCGCTCACTGAGCCGGTTGTGGCAATTGAAAAATCGCTCGCATCCACGCCGCTGACCGGCTTGGAAAAATTGACGGCAAAACGCACGCTATTTTGTGAAGTAGGATTCGCGTCCAACCGCAAAATGGAAGTTACGCTCGGCGTAGTTTTGATTACCGTATAAACTTCGCCGCCGCTAAAATTTCCATTGCCCGCGCCCGCGCCGCCCAAAGGCTTCGCCGAATCATCTTTGACGCTATCGTCATCCACAACATCCAGACGAATAGTCCCATCGCCTGAGCCAGTGTTCACCGTGACGTCGTACACGCTCCCTGCCCCGCTGACATTTGTCACGCCTGCCCCGGCAATTCCCCCGCTGATAGAAAGAACAAAATCGCTCGCATCCACGCCGCTGACTGATTCCGAAAACGTGATTTGGAAATGAATAACTTGATCCGCCGCAGAGCCGCAAGGTTGCGGGCAGAAATGACTTACCGAAACCACGCTCGGGTTAAGATTGACCGGCTGGGCGATCTCTTTCACAAAAATATCCCGCGCCGCATTGGTATCGCCAACCACCAGCGAACTGGAGCCGGAAGCAAAAGCGATCAAATCGCCGGAACTTGAAATAGACGGGAGAATGGGATTGCCTTCGCCGTTATCGCTTGAGCCGCCGCCAACCACTAAAGAGGTTGTGTTTTCAATTTGATCGTGCAGATAAATCCAACGCGTCGGCAGTCCATCGCCGCGATCGTCATAAGAGAACGCAATGTAGCGCCCATTAGCGGAAATGACCGAATCGTTTGAATGCCCATACAGCGGGTAGCCGTTTTGGAAAGAGACCAAGTTCGTGGCGCCGGTTGTAAAATCGTGGACGTAGGCATATTCAAAGCCTAAAGTATCTTGCGTCAATAAGTTTTCAGAATAAGAAGAAAAAGTTACATATCTGCCATCGCCAGAGATGGACGGCTCATTTGCGCCCTTGTTCGCCAACACGCCGCTTGAATTGACGGAAGCTAGAACAATTTGCGCGGTTTGCACAGCGTAAACAAATACGTCAGTCTTTCCATTCGTATCATTGGCGACCAAATCGCTCGCGGCCGAAACAAAAACCACAAAGCGCCCATCCAGCGAAATCGAAGGGTCGAAAGCGGCGGCATTCGCGTTTGCCGAAGCGCGCACCGTTGTCCCGCTTTGATTATCATGGACGAAAATATCCGCCACGCCGTTCGTATCGCCGGCAACAAGGTTGCTGGCATCCGAAACAAACGCCACATAACGCCCATCGCCTGAAATAGAAGGCGCAGATGAATCGCTATTGGCTTGAGCGCCGCTGGAATCCACGCTGACTCTGGTCACTGCGCCGCTTTGCGTATCTTTAACAAAAATATCGGTGAAGTTATTGGTATCGCCGCCGACCAAATTGTTCGCGCCAGATTCAAACGCCACATACCGCCCGTTAGCAGAAACAGCCGGCGCGCCGCCGCTGGCTTGTCCGCCGCTGGAATCTACCGAGACGCGCGTGGTGAGGTTTAGCTGTCTATCGCGCAGGAAGACATCGCCCAAGCCGTTCGTATCTCCATCTACGAGATTGCCCGCTTCAGATTCAAAAACGACAAAACGCCCATCCGCGGAAATTTTTCCCCAATAGGACATTGCGTCCGCTTGCGTTCCGCTAGAACTGACCGAGACCCGCGTTACATCCCCCGGCGCGGCAGACACAGGAAAGACCATCAGGCTTGCAGATAACAAAACCAACGCCGTCAGCGCGGAAAAAATTTTCCTCAATTTGTCCAGTTTCATAGTTCGCTCCTTTACAAACTGCGCCCCATTTTTCAACTTTAATCCCATAATACGCCGCAAAGGATTGGAAGTGGGTATCAAAAGCATAATAAAACAGTTTCGCACTTAAGCAAAAGTTCCCGCGCTGACGGCGGGAACTTAAACGCTAAAAAGGGATTCGTTCAGTTTAGCGGCGGTAGGTCACGTTCAATTTGTAATCATCCGCTCCGAAATATTCCATTGCAAATTTTGCCGCATCTTCAGGGTCGTATTCTGCACAGCTAAAAACGTCCAGGTAAATGGCGCGGCTGGCGTCGGCAAAGTGGGCTGAAATGAGCGAAGTTTCGATCAACTGCGTCATGCTAAAGCCTTGCACGCGGGGTTCATCGCCAAAGAAAACGACTTGAGTCTCGCCATACCTGCGCATTTTGATGCGGTCGCATAAGATTTTGACAAATTCCTTGATCGCCTCCGCATTTTGCATCAGGCTTAAATCGCAGTTATACAAATCAATGGAGGAAGAAACGCCCCAATATGCCTGCGTCTCTTCTTTTACTATTTCGCGCTCGATTGGCGATACATTCATCCGTACAATTCCTTTCTAAAGAACTCCGGCAAAGCGAAAGCCGCTTTGTGGATTTCAGGGTTGATATAGCGGTTAATGCCCGGCGGAAACGGATTCCGTAAGCCGTTTTCCCACGGCGTGTTTGAGACATACATAAATCCAATACCGCCGCCCGGATAAGTTGGGATATTGGCGTAATAATAGGCGGGGCTTTGCGCTAAAGCCTTTGCAGATTGATAAATCGTTTTGATCAACTTGGTATCAAAGAAAGGCTGTTCGCATTGCGTAGCGGCGGCTCCGTTTGGCGCCAAGGCGCGAACCATGAGCTTGTAAAATTCATCCGAGAACAAACGCTCCGCCATGCCGATTGGATCGGTCGTATCGGAGATGATCACGTCAAATTGACCCGGGTTTTCTTCGAGGTAGCCAAATGCGTCCCGAATGAGCAGTTCGGCGCGCGGATCTGCCCACGGGTCGCCAAAAGCGGCGAAATGTTCGCGGGATAACTCCACAACGCGCGCATCCAACTCACAGACGACTGCCTGCTCCACCGAAGGATATCGCAAAACCTGTTGCAGTGAGCCGCCATCTCCGCCGCCGACAATTAATACGCGCTTGGGGTTACCCACCGCTAACATCGGCACATGCGCGATCATTTCATGGTAGCCCATGTTATCGCGCTCGGTCAGTTGAATAATGCCGTCCAAGATCATGGTCTTGCCGAAGAATTCCGCTTCCACAATTTGGAGATGTTGAAATTGCGTTTGTTCGTCGGCTAAAATTCGCTTAACTTGAATCCCTTTACGATAATAAGGATGTAATTCTTCCGTATACCAAATACCCATCGCGGCGACTCCTAAATTGCCACCGGCAATTTAGTTTCAATCGAGGCTTCGCGGTCCAGTTTGCGCATGGAGAAATCGTCAGCTTCAAAAGCGCTTTTAATCCGCATGAGCAAAGGCGTCATGTCTTTGCCGATGGCGCAAGTGAAGAGGTCAATGGCGCAATACCCATATTCGGGCCAGGCATGTAAGCTAGCGTGCGATTCGGCTAGCAATAAAAAGCAGGTAAAGCCGTGCGGGCTAAATTTATAAAAGCCTTCGTCTACAACCGTCAAGCCGCTTTCCTTTACGGCTCGTGAAAATAATGAATACGCGCGTTCGCTGTCTTTCAGAATTTCAGGATTGCAGTCGGAGAGATCAAAAATAAAATGCTCTCCTAATTTCAAAGTCGCGTTCACTCACACCTCCGAGGGTTAAAAATGAAAGAACCCACCCGAAAACCTTTGCCAAACGATCCGCAGGATGTATCCCTGTGTAACGCGTGGAACTGTCTTCAAGTAGACTCTTGTTTCGTATTTATACTATGTCTTGGCGGAGCGTCAATCTTTTAAGCCAGTGAATATTTTTTATACAAATCGCGGCTGGAGGTCATAATCGTTATTCTGCGCTTCATGCAGGTTATATTTGTTATTGAAATAAATTCTGCGCTAAGTATTATGCAAAAGCCAAAAAGAAGCCGGTTCAAAAGTGTGGTTAAATTACCGCATGTCGTCAACTTCCATCTATGTACATATCCCCTTTTGCAAACACCGTTGCGCCTATTGCGATTTCAACACCTACGCCCATCAAGAGGATTCGATCCCCGCTTATGTACAGGCGTTGATCAAAGAAATTGAATTCGTCGGCGAACAAACTAGCCAACTAGATAACCAGCCGACTATCAAAACGATTTTTTTCGGAGGAGGAACGCCCTCGCTTCTTTCTACGGGTCAGTTTGCTTCGATCCTTCAGGCATTCGCTGTCGCTTTTACATTTTCTCCCAACCCGGAAATCAGCATTGAAGCCAACCCGGGAACCGTTTCGCCGGAAAAGTTAGCGTCTATCCGCACAGCGGGAATCAATCGCCTCAGTTTCGGCGTGCAATCCGCCAATGCAGAAGAATTGCGAATGCTCGAACGCGAGCATAGTTTTTTTGACGTAATCGAAGCCGTCGCCTCAGCGCGCAAAGCCGGTTTTGACAATTTAAATCTCGATCTAATTTACGGCTTGCCCGAACAGACTCTCGCCACTTGGCAAACAACTGTACAAAGAGTTTTGGATTTACATCCCGAACATATCTCAGCCTACGCTCTCACCCTCGAACATGGCACGCCCTTTGGCAAATGGGCGCAGAAAGGCTTGCTCCCGCTCCCCAACCCAGACCTGGCCGCCGAAATGTACGAATGGACTTGCGAATATTTAGAAGCCAATGGGTATGAACACTATGAAATTTCAAATTGGGCAAAGAAAGTTACAGGTCAAAGTTCACAAGTCAACGCGCAACCAGATTTTA
>JADLCG010000313.1 GCA_020847355.1 Anaerolineales bacterium
GCAGGCGGATAACAGATGGCGAGGCCCGTTTGCAAAACGAACGCCCCGCTGGCTAAATCCAAAAGCACGGCAAGCGCCGCATACCCGCCGCTATATAAAATTTGCTTTTGACGTTTACGAAGCCATTCCATGACGAGTCTCCTGAGAAACTGCTACTTAAAGGCTTTTTACCACAGAGGACACAAAGATCACGGAAAAAGTTATTCAAAATCCTCTATTGTTCATGCGTCATTTAGATGCGAGAAACATTCTCGGATAACGCACTAAATTGCCAGCCTGCTAGGCTGTGGCAATTATCAAAATAGTTTACTATCTTTTTCCCTTCTCGTGGATAGTATAAGTAGAGAATTCTTCTGAAAGGTCCGTGCATGGATGAACAAACAGCAATCGCTCGTTTAAAACAAGGCGACCTAAACGGTTTGGAAACGCTCGTTGATCGGTATCAGGCTCGGGCGGTGCGTGCGGCGTATCTCGTCGTGTACGATCGCGCCGCGGCGGAAGACATCGCCCAAACGGCTTTTATCAAAGTCGCAGAGCGCATTCAGCAATTTGACGAAGCGCTTCCATTCGCTCCGTGGTTTTTTAGAATCGTACTGAATGATGCGTTGAAATTGGCGCGCAAACAAAAACGAACCTTGCCATTGGATGAGGCGGATGAAAATGCCGCGCTACTTGCCAACTGGATGGTTGATCCTGCTCCTCAGCCTGAGATGCAACTGGAAGAGAAACAAGTGCGCGAGAATCTGCTGAAAGCAATTTACAGCCTGCCGCCCGAACAACGCGCCGTGATTGTGATGCAGTATTACCTCAACCTGAGCGAAGCGGAGATGTCGTCCAAAATGAATCGTCCGTTGAGTTCCGTCAAATGGTGGTTGCGGGATGCGCGCAAACGCTTGCGTGAATTAATAGGAGCTAACCATGGATAAGAAAAACATCCAAGCCATTTTGCAAGCTGAATTGGAAAAAGAAATTCCGTCTTCCGAAATTCATCTCTGGCAAGCCGTGAAAGCCAACCTTGTTGCAGAACGAGATTCACAAGGAGAAAAAATGAAGCCAATAAAATCAATTTGGGTTGGACGCGCAACCTACGCAGTGTTAACAGTGTGCGCCTTGCTGACTGTGGCGCTCATCACCCCGCAAGGACGCGCCTTCGCGCAAAACATCTTCCAATTTTTTACGAAAGCCGATCAAGATCGTTACCCACTGCAAGCTTGGCAATTGACTCCGCCCGCGCAAACTTCAAATGAGTCGCCGTTCAAATATTCAGTCAGCGAAGCGGAGGCTTTAGCCGGCTACGATATTCTCAGTCCAGTCGAAATTCCATTTGAGATGATTTTCATCGGCGCATCGTATGACGAGCAATATCATACCGTTGGGCAAACTTTTGGATATACCATCGAATATCCTGAACTCTCGCTTTGGCAACAACCTTTGGAATATTATCAACCCTGCGGAGATATTAGCCAAGCGTGCGACAACATGCTCGGCGGAAACCTAGCCGGAGCCAGCGCCGATATCCAGACCGTGCAAATCGGCGAACTAACCGGCGAATATGTAGAAGGCGTTTGGGAATTGAGCGATAACGGTCCCGTTTGGAATCCAATTCCCTTTGCCAAAACATTACGTTGGAAGAATGGCACAACGATCTTTCAACTGGTCTATAACGGAATGAACCTAACGCGCGACGATCTGGTGAAATTTGCCGAGGGCATTCGCTAAGCGTAAGAATAAGGAGCCGGTCAAATTTGACTGGCTCCTTAAATTTCAGGAAGTCTCTAATGCTGTGGGCTAAAACTCTTTCTAAATCTCTGCGGACTCGACGTTCTCTGCGGCGCAAAGCGTTTTAGCCCATTCTTTTAGACATTCCTAAATTTCACTCGGCACAAAACCTTGCGGTATAATGCGCTAAATTTTACGAGGAGCATTCCGTGTTACGCAAATTTCAATGGTGGAAGTTGATTGCAGGCTATCTTTTATTCGTCTTTTTTCATGAAATCTACGGCTGGTTAGGCGGAAGTCCGTTGGGGGCGATTCTTGGCGAAGGCATCGAATCGGTTTACGCGCACATGAAGATGTACTTCTACGCTTATCTGGTCGTGACCGCGATTGATTATTTCCTGCGCCACAAGGATTTGAAACCGTCTTTCTGGTATTCGCGCTTGTTCATCGCGGCCGCTTTTCCGTGGATGGCGATTGTCATTTGGTTTATCCCCGAAGCCTTAGGGATGAGCCTCGGCAAGTTTGAGTTGGCATATTCGTTGATCCTAACGATCATCGGTCTGTTTTTTGCCTTCAATCTTGACGCCGATTTAGAAGAAGTTGAATTTAGCCCAATCCTCAAAACCTTCATCTGGATCGCTTTTGCCGCCGCGCTGATCACCTATGTGGGCTTCTCTTTCCACGTGCCGGATAATTTCTTCATCGCTTTGTAAGCCTGTCTTAATTTAACCTAAGTTGTTACCGCAAATCTTTTGCCGCGAATTTCACTAATTCACGCGGATTTTTTGAAACGATTAGCGAAAATCCGCGTAATTTGCGGCTAAAAAGCTCTTAGCAACTACGTTTTAATAAAAATCATTGCAAAGGTAGCAACTTGAGTTAATTTATAAAATGCAAAGCGGTTGTCGCCTGAACGGGCGACAACCGCTTTGGTTTTAACAGTTCTTTATGCATGGCGCGGCAAGGTGAAATAAAAAGTAGCGCCTTTGCCCAACTCACTTTCCACCCAAATTCTGCCGCCATGAAATTCGATAATCCGCTTCACCAGCGCCAGCCCCACGCCCGTGCCTTCCGAATGCGCGTCCAATTTATCAAAGAGACCGAAGATGCGTTCGTGATATTCAGGCGCGATGCCGATGCCGTTATCTTTGACAAAGAAGATTGATTTATTATTTTCTTCTCCCGCTTTTCCAATTTCGATCAGGGGGTTGGGTTGTGTACCCATGTATTTGGCGGCATTGTCTATTAGATTTTGCAGAGCCTCTATCAGACGCTGACGATCTCCATAGACGTTGGGCAGGCTGGGCTGAGTCTGAAGCGCGATCTGGCCTTGCTCAAGCCGTCCGCGAACAATTTCGCTGGCGTCCTTGATAAGATCCTCAAAGGTAATATCTTCCGGCGCGCTGATCACGCGCCCAATGCGCGAGAGTTCGAGCAGTTCGGAAAGCAAGGCTCGCATTTTCTTAACCGCTTCGTGGATACGTTGCGTATCTTCTTTAAGGCGGAGTAGATTGCCCGAAGCGGCGTCCTGCTCGATATAACTAAGATAGCCGGTGATCGTGACCAGCGGCGATTTGAGATCGTGCGAAACAGTGTAGGTGAATTGAGTCAACTCGTTGTTTTTGGCTTCCAATTCCGCGATGAGTTTTTCCCGTTCGTTCTCAAAGTGTTTATGCGGCGTGACATCCACGACAATGCCATACATATGATGAGGCTTTCCCTTTTTATCATAATAGGCTCTGCCTTTAGATTCGATCCAGCGAATGGATTGATCGGGAAGCCTGATTCTGTGAGTCACCGCGAATTCAGTTTCAATTTCTTCCACTATTTTCATAATGTTTTCTTGAACCAAATCGCGATCGTCTTCGTGAACGCGATCCATATACGCATCAAATGTGCCTTCCAGTTCTCCCGGCGCCAGCCCAAACAACGCTTCAACGCTGGGCGAGCGGAAAACTTCATTCGTCTGCATGTCCCAATCCCAACTGCCCATGTTTGCGGATTCAAAAGCCAAGCGTAAATGTTCTTCGCTTTGGCTGAGTTCTTTCTGCCGAATTTTTTCGATCTGGTCGCGGTGGAACATGGAAGCGATTATTAGAACAGAACCGATCAATAACGTAGATAATGGACCAAGCAAAGCATTTGGGGTTAGCAAAAGATCAGGAGCAAAATGTGGAGACAACAAAATCCCCACGCTATTTACAATTGCCAGCGCGACAATTACTCTTTTATCAAGCAGAATGCTTCCAAGGATTATGCTCAGTATTAAATAGTAAAGAGATGAGATGGGATTAACGCTGGCGC
>JADLCG010000314.1 GCA_020847355.1 Anaerolineales bacterium
ATCAATGCCGGGATTTGCGCGGCGTCCATTTGATGGTCGCCGTCAATTTTGACCGCGATTTGCGCTTGTAACTCTAAGGCTTTGCGAAAACCGCTGAGCATCGCGCCGCCCACGCCTTGATTTTGCGCGTGGCGTAGTAAAGTGAGGCGCGTATCTTTTTGAGCCAGAGCAGTTACCAAATCCGCGCTTGAATCGGGCGAAGCGTCGTCTACAACGATAATTTGCCGAACGTAGGCGGGCAATCCCGCAATTACCTGCTCAATCGTCCGCTCCACTTTGTAAGCCGGGATGATCACGGCAATTGCATAACTTTCAAAATTCATAGGCGCGATTGTACTCGAAAAGATGATAGAATCATTTCAAAGGAAAACTTATGGCGCCCGGGGAACGAATTCTCATTGTTGAAAGCGATCCAGATATAGCGGATTTGATCGGCAGGCAATCTCTTAAGCCTTTGGGGTATCAGGTGGCTGTTGTGGGAGACGCCGCTTCCGCGATTAAGGCGGCGGTGCAATCTACCCCGGACCTGATTCTGGCTAATTTAAATTTGCCAGGCCTCAGCGGAAAAGACCTGCTCGCCGCATTAAATTCGCAGAATATAAAATCGCCGGTGGTAATGATCGCGGAAAAAGGTCAAGAAGCCGACGCGTTGAATGCGTTTCGCTTGGGCGCAACCGACGCGCTCTTTTGGCCCGCGCGCGATGCGGAAGTGGTCGCCTGCGTGGAACGCGCGCTGAGTCAGACCAAGGAAGCCCGCGAACGTCAGAAGTTGGATCGTCAACTCAAAGCTACGCACGAAGAATTGCAAAAACGGCTGAAAGATCTGGCGACCTTGCTGGCGATGGGCAAAGCCGTAGTCACGATCACCGACCAACGAATCTTGTTTGAAAAAATTCTGGAAGGCGTTTTGCAGTTAAGCAAAGCGGACTTGTGCTGGCTGATGTTGCGCGATGAAAAGACCAAAGCCTTTTTATTGCGCGCGCATAAAAATTTGCCGGAAGCCTGGGCGAAGAAAATCAATCAACCGGTGGACGACGGGATTAGCTCGCTGGTGGCGCTCTCCGGCGAAAGTTTGATGATGAATGGGGCTGGGTTACAAAAATTCAAGCTGGCAACTTTAGGCAAATCCGTTGGCGTAGTGCCAATCAAAATTCAAAATGAAGTGATTGGCTTGATCATTGCAGTACGAAAAGATAATTTGGAAATGGATCGTTCTACGCAAACTTTGCTCGAAGCCGTAGCGGATTATTCATCCATTTCATTGGTCAATGCGCGGCTCTTCCACGCTTTGGAGCAAACTACCGAAACCGCCCGCACAGGCGATACGCAACGCGTGGTGGCGCTGGACTTAATGCGTAAATTGGTCAAGGAAGAAGTTCAAGCCGCAACCTACCCGTTGAATTTAGTGATGACTGAGATGCCCGGCGCGTTAAATGCCGAACAACGCCAAGCGCTGGAAGCGGTGCAAGCTTCGCTTCTGCGGCTTTCTGTGGCGACTGAAAAAACGACTACTTCTGCAATGTTAAATCAGAGAAAGAACGAATAAAATACTCGCTTAATAATGACTAAATCTAACCTCATTCTGCTGGCTTTAGACGCTTCTCCGATTTTGACGTTGCTGGAGCGGACTCTAAACGCCACTGGTTTTGAAGTCGCTTTGGCGAGCGAACGCGAAGGCTTGAATAAAAGCCTGCAAGAAGCCGTGCCCGCTTTGGTGATTATAGGTCAGCGCTTTGCCGCTGAAGACGGCCTTGAGCTTTCTAAAGAAATGTTAGAGCGCTTCCCCACTTTGCCGATTATTTTATACGCTGAAACAGACGACGCCGATTTAGCCAAACAAGCCTTACGAGCCGGATTGAGCGATTACCTTTCGCCGCCGCTTAAGGTGGAGGATATTTCCAATGCGGTGAATCGTTCCATTGCGCGCGCGCGTCAACTCGGGGATTGGTTACGGCGCGAAGTGAAGCGCACTACTTCGTCGTTGGCGGAAAAAGCCAAATTGTCTGAATCTGAACGGACGAAGTTAGAGGCGATCATCAACAACATTCAAGACGGCGTGATCGTGCTGGACGATCAGCGCAAAATCCTGATGGGCAATCGCTCCGTCCGCACGATTTTCAATCTCGGCGATAAAACGTTGATTGGCAAGCCTTTAGAAGACGTAATTTCAAACGCGGACGTGCTGGCGCTATCTACGCGCTCCGGCGAAAATTCTTTGAAATATCACGAAGTTAATTTTGACGACGGCCGAGTGTTCAACGCGCAATATACGCCAATTCCAAAAATTGGCTCGGCGATCACGATGCAGGATATTTCGTATCTCAAAGAGTTGGATCGGCTGAAGAATGATTTTGTGCATACCGTTTCGCACGATCTCCGCTCGCCGCTGACGGCGATTTTAGGCTACACCGAACTGATTGGGCGAACCGGTCCTTTGAACGACAATCAGGTTGAGTTTTTACATCGCCTGCAGGGGAGCGTTCAACATATTACGGCGCTGATCAACGACTTGCTGGATCTGGGTCGTTTGGAAGCCGGGTTTGATGCGCGCCGCGAAGTGGTGCATTTGGATAATATTTTGAAATACACCTTAGATATGGTGGAACTGCAGGCGCGCAAAAAGAAGATTACGCTGACGACAAAAGTTGACCCGGAATTAAAGCCGTTACGCGCCAACCCGATTCGCATTCGTCAGATGCTGGATAATTTGGTTAGCAATGCGGTCAAATATACGCAGGATGAAGGCGCGGTTAAGGTTGAGCTTTCCATGCGCGACGGTCAAATTGTTTTGCGGGTCGAGGATAACGGAGCGGGCATTCCGTCTGAGGAACAAAGCCGCGTTTTTGATAAGTTCTATCGCGCCACCAATATGGCTGACAATGAAAAAGTTGAGGGCTCAGGGTTAGGCTTAGCGATTGTTAAATCAATCGTTGAAAGCCATCAAGGGCGAGTGTGGGTTGAATCTACGCTGGGAAGCGGCTCCGCTTTTTTTGTGCTTCTGCCGACTGAAGAAGCCTAAGAGCCTCCGCAATTTTGCGGGGGCTCTTTTTATTTACGGGAGTTCCGGCGGCTTTTCCGCATACAGCCAGCCTTGAAAGAAATCCGTGAGGTCTTGCCCGCTGATTTCCTCCGCTACGGAAATGAAATCCTGCGTCGAGGCGTTGCCGCCGCCGTAGCGCTGAACATACGTTTGTAAGGTTTTGAAGAATGCTTCGTCTCCGATGGTGAGCCGTAAAGCGTGAAGCGTCAGCCCGCCGCGTTCATAGACTCCGCCGTTGAATAGGTTGTCGGCAGTGGGCGATCCCGGCGGCGGATAAAATTGCGGGAACTCTGAAATATCCTGATATTCATGGCTTGCCCATTCGTCTAAAGCGCTCGCGCCTTGCGTGTGTTCAATCCAGAGGGCTTCGCAATACGAGGCAAAGCCTTCATTGAGCCAAATATCGCTCCAATCCGCCACGCTAATATAATCTCCAAACCATTGATGCCCCAGCTCATGTGCGACCACCAATTCCGTGCCCGTCACGTCGTCACGGTCAATCATATCCATGCCAAAGATAGACATGGTTTGATTCTCCAGCGCCGCGCCAAAATCCGTATCCATCACCAATGCCCCATAGACTTCAAATGGATAGTCCCCAAAGAGACCGCTGAAATAATCCAGCATTTCGCCTTGCCGCGCAAACGGTTTGCGGATATCTGCAGGCAAGCCGGCGGCGTAATAATTACGGATTTCAATCCCGTTTGGCGATTGCATCGTCTCAATATCAAAGTCGTGAATGTTGATCGTCGCCAAATAACTCGCCATCGGATCGCGCGCTGAGAAATAAAAAGTCTGCGTTGCGCCATTATCTTTCGTTTCAGTGAGGATACCGTTTGCCGCGACTTCATACGGTTTGGGGACAGTCACGATAAATGAGAATAAAGCTTTATCTAAAGGGTGATCGTTGACTGGAAAAAAACTGGCGGCGCCATCCGGCTCGCTTAAAACATAACTGCCTTGATCGTAAGTGATCCAGCCGGTTTGAAAAGGCAGCGCTTCGGATTGAACCGATTCCGGCGAGCCGGCATATTCCACTCGAACCGTAAAAGTTTGTTGATCGGTCAATGCTTGAACTGGCGTGATCGTCAATTCCTGACCAGCCCGCTCAAACTCCGCTTCTTGATCGTTGACCGTGATGGAGGCGATCTCAAAGCCGATGAAATCGAGATTGAAACTGCTCAGGTCTTGAGTCGCCGTAGCTTGAATGGTTGTGACGGCAGAAAGGTCGCTAGTGGCGACGTTATTAACGGCGATCTCAAGCTCGTAGCTCTGCACGTCGTATCCGCCATTTCCAAAATTTGGGTAGAGCGAATCGCCTAGCCCCGCAGAGCCTGCGTCTGAAGCGCTGGGCGGGGCGGATGTTGCCTCAGACGACTCGGTTGGCGTAATCGTCGCCGGCGGAGCGCCGGGGACGAGGGTTTTGCAAGCGAGCGAACCGAGCGTTAATAGTATTAAAAAAAGTAATGTTTTATTTTTTCTCATCAATCCTCACGCAGGCGCTATCCGCCCGCAATCTTAACTTTATAGCCCAGTTTGATTAGTATCTCAGAAATTTTCTGGCGATGTTCGCCTTGAATTTCAATCACGCCGTCTTTGATCGTCCCGCCTGTTCCACATGCCTGTTTTAATTTCTTTGCAAGGGATTTCATATCTTCCGCAGAAAGTACAAGATTTTTCACCAAAGATACAGGCGTGCCGTTGCGTCCGCTAGTTTCGCGGTGTAGATAAATCATCTGCTGTTGCGGCGGCAGGGATTTTGTATTCGCTGGGCTTTGTTTTTTTCGTTGGTCGCCTGTTTCAGAAGACCAGACTGTTCTATTGGACATCGCGCAATTATAAACGCCAGCAGGTTTTCTCGAATCGGGACCTGAAAATCAGCGAAACCCATAGTCTAATAAATTACGAAACAGTCTCTTGGGGTTCTTCCAGCGCATCAGGTAGTTCTATTTCCACATTACGAATGCGCGGATTAAGATAAACCAAAGCGCTAACCACTACGCCAATCAATGCGGAAATGACAAACATCAACCCGATGCCGCGCCCCGCGCCCGTGCCAAGCGCATGACCGATAAAAGTGTTGGTTAGCGCGCCGCCGTTTTGAAGAAGCGGCTCAAAAAAATTATCCGCCAGCGGACCAGCCGTAAGAAATGCAAGCGGCATCATGGATTGTGAAATCATTGAGCGAACCGAGAAAACGCGCCCTTGAATCTCACGCGGAATTTTCGTTTGAAAGACGACCTGACTATTTCCACTGGCGAGCGGCACGGCGAACATCAGAATAAAAACGCCGCCGCCGATTACCCAGGGATTGGGCTGTAACCCAGCGATAGCCAGCCCAATTACCGCTAAAGTGATGAATCCAATGGAAGCCGGGATGCGGCGCTTGATTCCGCCCCATGCGCTCATCAGCACGCTACCCGCCAACATCCCAATGCCCATCACCGTTTGGATCATGCCAAGCACGTCGGCATTAAAGCGGCTTAAGATCATCGGCACGGTTAGAACTGCCGACCAGTTAAGTAAGAAGTTAACCATCGCATAATATAAGAGCAAGCCAAACAAGCCCCGCCGTTGGCGCAAGTAATGCCAGCCAAAGGTCATATCCTGCCACAGGTTTTTATTTTCATGTTCAGGCGCGCGCTCAGGTTGCGGAATGCGCACAATCAGCAATGCGCCCACAGCGAAGAAAAAGGTGACGAAATCAATCAAGATGATGCCGTTGAAACCGATAGAAACAAAGAGCGCGCCGGCAATGGCTGGAGTTAACACGGAAGAAAGCGCCTCGCCCATTTGCGAAAGACCATTCGCGCTACCCAACTTAGCCTTTGGCACAATCATAGAAATAGACGCGAAATAGGCTGGCTGTTGAAACGCGCTCAAGACTGAGCCAAGTGCGGCAAGCGCATAAATATGCCAAAGCTGTAAATTGTGTTGATTAAGCAATGCAAAAATAACGAAAGTTAAACATGCGTTGCCGGTATCTGCGAGGATCATAATTCTCCGCCGGTTGAAGCGGTCCGCTATGGAGCCAGCAAAAGGCAATAGCAAGATCTTAGGTAAAGAGCCGAGCAAAACTGTGATTGCGAACGGCGTCGCCTGTTTGGTTTGGTCGTAAATCCAAACGCCCAACGCAAACTGCGTGAGGCCAGAGCCAAGTATGGAAATTAATTGCCCGATCCAAATCGTAAAGAAAGTTTTCATGTTGTGCGGAAGTTCGGTGGCGGTAGCAGTCATCTTCTATTCTTTCGTGCCTATGGGCTTAGATAGGTTTATTCTTTGAAATTATACAGCTTTGTAAATGGGCTTTGACCGTTCTTTCCGTAATCCCCAACTTGTAAGCGGGAAAATG
>JADLCG010000315.1 GCA_020847355.1 Anaerolineales bacterium
ATCAATGCCCAGCCGTACCTCTTGCTTTCCCCCGCAATTTGCGTCGCCTTGATCGTCTTGTCCTTCACCTTCCTCGGCGATGGCTTACGCGATGCCCTCGACCCGCGCATGCGCGGATCGCAATAAAAATATGCTGATTACAAACACAAGCCGCCTGAAGTGGCTTGTGTTTGTATAACGAATGTAACAAAGAAATGGAAAAATAGCCTTGAAATACAATTCATTTCTTCGGCTGAATCTATGAAAAGGAGGTGATGTTATCGGAAGATGGACGGTTCGCTAGCGTAACAATGCTTTTATTATCAACAACTGTGAGGAGAAAATAAAATGCGAAAACTGTTTAGTCTATTATCGCTTCTGGTGATTGCCAGCTTGGCGCTCACCGCCTGCGGCGGCGCGGCCACCCAAGCCCCGGCTGTCACTGAAGCGCCTGCGACCCAAGCGCCCGCTACCGAGGCGCCCACCGCCGAGCCTACTGCGGCTCCCACCACCCGTCACGGCGGCTGGCTGGATGAAATTGATTACTCCGTTGTGGATACTCAATCGGCGATCACTCAAATCACTGCTGGCGCGATTGATTTGTTCAGCTATGGCGTGGCTTCCGATAAGCTCGCCGAAATTAAAGATGCCAACCTGTGCTATACCCAATCCTATGGGTTGTACTACGGTTTCATCTTCAACCCCTTCGGCTCTGACAAACACGAATATTCCGACGGGCGCTTGAACCCCTTCTCGGATCGCAAAATCCGCGAAGCCATGAACTGGGCGATTGACCGCAACTACATCAATCAAGAAGTTTATGCTGGCGGCGCCTTGCCGAAAGTTTTGCCCCTCGCCACCCAATTGGTGGATTACACCGATTTGATTGACGTGGCCCGCGGGATCGAAGCCAAGTATGCCTACAATATGACCAAGGCGCAGGAAGTGGTTGACGCGCAAATGGCTGAATTAGGCGCTACCAAAGGCTCAGACGGCAAATGGCAATACGGCGGAAAACCAGTCACCATCATTCTCTTGATCCGCAACGATGGCGATGGCACCCGCTTGCCGCAAGGCAACTACTTTGCCACCCAACTCGAAGCCCTGGGCTTCACCGTTGACCGCAAAGAAGGTAAATCTTCCGAACTCTCCCCGTTATGGATCGGCTCCGATCCTGCCGAAGGTCAATGGGATATTTACACCGGCGGTTGGGCTTCCAACGGCTTGAGCCGCGATAACCGCACCATCTTCCAGGAAATGTACCTGCCGGATAGCCCGCAAGGTATTCCGCTATTCACTGCCAATCAGTCCGACGCGAAATTCCAACAAGTTGGCGATGATTTGGCGAACGGCAATTACAAGACCCTTGAAGAACGCCACAACTTGATGGCTGAAGCTCTGCCTTTGGCGATTGAAGATTCTCTCCAAGTGTGGACGGTTGACCTACAAGGCTATTCCCCCTTCCGTTGTGACTTGCAAGTTAGCTCGGATGTAGGCGCGGGCGTGGAAACCACGTTCATGTCTCCTTACACCATGCGCTTTGCAGATAAAGAAGGCGGCCAAGTTAGAGTCGGCACCACCGCGACAATGTTCACCGATCCGTGGAATCCAGTCAACGGTTCCAACTGGGTCACCAGCACTTACATTCAGAACGCAACCGGTAGCCGCGGCACTATGCCCGATCCATACACTGGTTTGGCTTGGCCCCTGCGCGCTGAAAAAGCCGATCTGGTTGTTGAAAAAGGCATTCCGGTTGAATCTAGCTTAGGCTGGGTCAATTTGTCCTTTGAAGATTCCATCACCGTTCCGGCTGACGCCTGGGTGGATTGGGATCCTGCAACCGGCAAATTCATCACCGCCGCCGAGAAATTCCCAGATGGCACAACTGCTAAGAGCAAATCCGTCATTTACTACCCTGCGGATATGTTCGAGACCGTTAAATGGCACGATGGTAGCAATCTCTCTGCCGCCGACTTTGTCATGGCGATGATCGAAGGCTTTGACTATAGCAAAGAAGGTAGCGCGATCTATGATGAAGATACCGCCGGCAATTTGGAAGCCTTCCTCACGCACTTCAAGGGCGTTCAAATTATCTCGACCGACCCGCTGACCATTGCGACCTACGACGACAACGTCTATTCAGACGCTGAATTGAACATCACCACTTGGTGGCCCAATTACGGTTATGGCGAAGCTCCTTGGCAAACGATCGCCGTTGGTAACGCCGCCGTTGCCGCGAAAGAACTCGCTTGGGGAACTGGTCAGGCTGACCGCTTTGAGAAAGAATGGATGAGCCTCATCGGTGGACCGAGCTTGGAAATCTTATCCACATATTTGGATAAGGCTATTACCGATAAAACCATCCCGTATCCTGAAGTGATGAGCGCTTACCTCACCGCTGACGAAGCGGCGGCTCGCTATACCGCCCTCAAGGATTGGTATACCGCTCGCGGCCACTTCTGGGATGGAACTGGTCCTTACTACCTCGAGTCTGTTGATCTGAACGCCGGCTCTGCGGTGGTTAAGAACAATGCGGACTTCCCCGATTTAGCCGACCGCTGGTCCAAGTTTGGACAAGCGCCGTTAGCGGAAGCGGTCCTCGAAGGCCCGTCTCAGATCAAGATTGGCGAAGCGGCTGATTTCACCGCCACCTTCACCTACAAAGCCTCTGGCGATGCCTACCCAACCGCCGATATCAAAGCCGTCAAGTTCTTGCTCTATGACGAAACCGGCGCGACCGTCTATGTTGGCGAAGGCTCTGCCACTGGCGATGACGGCGTTTACACGCTCACCATCCCAGCGGACGTTTCTGCGAAACTGGTCGCAGGCTCCGGCAGAATCGAAGTGGCTGGCGTGATGATCCCCGTCGCCATTCCGGCGTTCGCCTCAGTAGATTACGTGGTTATGCCTTAAGCTTTAGTTCGTGTAATTCTGAGGGGCAAGAGCAATTGCTCTTGCCCCTCAACGCTTGTCAGCAACAGACGTTAGGCAGGTTTCTAAAGACTGAGTTGGAATAGAACTTGCGCCTTTGGAAACTTTTGCGTAATAGACTACGAAATGTGAGGATCGAATGTCCACAGAATCTTTAACTGCTCCAACAAAAGACTCGCCGATACCCAAAAAAATATCAGCCAATAGCGCCGTTATTCGCGTGGCAAAATTTACGGCGATCAGAATCTTAACGATGATGATCACCGTGGCGATTGGCGTGTATCTCACAATTTTGATCGCCAACATGGGCGGCTATGTGGATACGATCATGCGTAATGAGATTCGTGAAGGCACGACCATGAAGATTTTAGCGGATCCTACTTTGCGTAACATAACGCCTGAAGAAAAACAAAAATTGATTCAGAAAAAAATTGCCTCAGAAGAAAAGCGTCTTGGGCTGGATCAGCCTTTCGCGATTCGCTCCGTGCGTTATTTAGGCAATAGCCTCATACTGAATTTGGGACGCTCGCTTCACATGACCAGCGATCACGGCTCAAAAGAAGTCCGCCTGATTTTGCTCGAACGTCTCCCCGCCACCCTGCTTTTGGCGGGCGTTTCCCAGCTTTTCTTATTTTTCGGAAGTATTTTTATCGCCCTGCCGCTCTCTCGGAAATACGGCAGTTGGCTGGATAAACTGACCATCGCGCTTTCGCCCACCTCGGCAGTGCCGGGCTGGTTTTACGGAATTTTCTTTATTTTGATTTTTGCGGCAATCCTCAAAGTATTGCCGTTTGGCGGGCTGGTTGATTCCCCGCCGCCGACGAATTCTTTTGACTATGGACTTAACGTGCTCAAGCATCTGATCCTTCCGGCGCTATCCCTGATTGTCAGCGCTATTTTCTTGAGCATTTATAGCTGGCGAACTTTCTTCCTAATCTACTCCAGCGAGGATTATGTGGAAGTGGCAAAGGCGAAGGGGCTTCCGCCGCGCGATGTTGAGAATCGCTACATTCTGCGCCCTACCCTCCCCACGATCATCACAAATTTTGCCCTTTTGGTGATTACCTTATGGACGGGCTTCACCATCACTGAAACCGTCTTCGTCTGGCCCGGGTTGGGGATTACGCTCTTCCGCGCAATCGGCGCCTACGATACGCCCGTCATCGTTGGCTCTACAATTATTTATGCCTATCTCTTGGCGCTGACCGTCCTCTTACTTGACTTTGTTTACGCCCTCGTTGACCCCAGAGTTAAAGTTGGCGCAGGAAGCCCCCAATGACCGCATTGAAAAACACCTTTCGCGAACTGATGCAATACCCTTCGGCTATGATCGGAGCGGTGACCATCCTTTTTTTATTGGGCGTCGCCGCTTACGCTTTGGCGACCATCCCGTATGACGAGGCGGTGCGGCTCTGGCGCGGCGGCGAAGACGTTTGGTATCAAAATCCAAAATACGCCGCTCCGTCTTGGTATAACCTCTTCTCAAAAACGAAGAAGCCAATCTCGTTCAAAGTGAGCACGACTGAAGGCGATATGACCAAGACCGTGACTCCCGCCAGCGCGGATATTTCCGCCGTGAATATAGACTATTCATTTGAATATGAATATGATACGCCTCCGCAAGAGATGACCTTATATTTCACGACCACTTTTGAAAAAAAACTCCCTTTTGCCGCGATCACTTTGCTCACGCCCGACGGGCGAAAAGTCAAAATTGCCAATATTGCCGTGGATCGTAAAACTACGTATCGCACTTCTCAAGACCTGAAACTTCAAAAAACTTTGAAGACTGAAAAAGTGATGAACGCGCTCTTCCAAAACCCAGATACGGGCAAGGTCGCCAAAGGCACATATCAATTGGTAATCGAAGGCACGACCTTTGAAAGCAAGTCGGATATGGATGTTGAGTTCGTGATGCACGGCGATCTGTACGGCTTGGCTGGCACGGATAAATACCGCCGCGATCTCTTCCTGCCTTTGTTATACGGCACGCCGATTGCGCTGGCGTTTGGTCTGGTTGCCGCTTTAGGCACCGCCTTCCTGACGATGATCATCGCCGCGATTGGCACTTGGTATGGCGGCTGGATTGACGAATTAATTCAGCGTATTACCGAAGTCAACCTCGTCCTCCCATTTTTGGCGATTTTGATCATGGTCGGCACGTTCTACTCGCGGAGCATTTGGCTCATGCTTGGGCTGACCATCGCCCTGGGCATTTTCGGCGGGTCTATTAAATCGTATCGCGCGATCTTCCTGCAATCCAAAGAGGCAAGCTACATTGAGGCGGCGCGCGCTTATGGCGCTTCCAGCGGACGCATTATCTTCACTTACTTGATTCCGCGCATGATCCCATTGTTAATCCCCACTTTGGTATCTTCCGTTCCGGGCTATGTATTCTTGGAGGCTTCGCTGGCGGTGCTTGGCTTGGGCGATCCACTTTTGCCAACTTGGGGTAAAGTCATCAACGACGCTTTTACCGACGGCGCTTTATATCAAGGCCGTTATTATTGGGTGCTTGAACCAGCCGTCTTGTTAATGTTCACCGGCTTAGGCTTTGCCATGCTTGGTTTCGCGCTCGACCGCATTTTCAACCCGAGACTGAGGGACATATAGCGTTATGAATCAAAACGAGAAACTCCTCCAAATCGAAGATTTAGTTTTGCACTTCAACACTGCGCGCGGACCAGTTCAAGCGGTGGACGGCGTCCATTTTAATTTGGATAGCAATCGGGCGGTCGTCGTCTTAGGCGAATCCGGATGCGGAAAAAGCTCGCTCGCCAAAGCGATTCTGCGCCTCCTTCCGCGTAATGCGGGAACGTATCAAGGGCATATCTATCTCAATGGAAAAGATATTATGCAACTTGACGAAGAAGAATTTCGGCAGAATATCCGCTGGGCTTCCATCTCGATGGTTCCGCAAGCCGCCATGAACTCGCTCAACCCGGTTTTGCGCGTGGGCGAGCAAGTCGCCGAACCGGCGATCATTCACTTGAATATCAGCAAGGAAGAAGCGCTTTCGTTGGTCAAGAAAATGTTTCAGCATGTGGGCGTGCCGGAAGATTTTATCAACCGCTACCCGTTTGAATTGAGCGGCGGGATGCGTCAGCGCGTGGCGATTGCTATGGCTTTGGTCACTTCGCCGTATTTGATTATCTTGGACGAACCGACTTCCGCATTAGACGTTTTGACGCAAGCGAACATCTTCAACGTTTTGAAGCGCCTCAAACATGAATTGGGCATTAGCTTCATCCTCATCACGCATGATATCGCCACCTCCAGCGAACTTGCCGATGACGTTGCCGTGATGTACGCCGGTCAGATCGTGGAAGTCAGCGACGCGCACCGCTTCTTCACCGCGCCTTTGCATCCTTATTCCAAAAAACTTATGGCGAGTGTGCCAAGATTGCACGGCGATACCGAGCCGGAATTCATCACCGGCCGCCCGCCGAGCTTGATTAACTTGCCCAAAGGCTGTCGCTTTGCCGATCGTTGCCCCTCGCGCTTTGAAAAATGCGTTGAAGAACCGCCCACCGTTGAAGTGGACGGACGGCAAGTTAAATGTTGGTTATATTCCTCAGGAGCATAAGATGATAGCCTCTGCTTCCCCAAAAAATGAAATGAAGCAAGATGCGCGAGGCGTTGTCGTTTCGATTAACGATTTGCGCGTGTGGTTTGAACTGCGGCGCCTGGGTTTTGGTCACGCCGGATATGTAAAAGCGGTGGATGGCGTTACGTTTGACGTACATGCGGGCGAAGCGATTGCAGTGGTCGGCGAGAGCGGTTGTGGAAAATCCAGCTTGATGAAAGCCATTTTAGCTCTGCATAAACCTACGCATGGAAAAATTGACTTTGAGGGAGAAGATGTCTCCAACTTTAACGCGAGAGAAATGCGTCAATACCGCGCTAAGGTTGGATATGTGCAACAAGACCCTTACGGCGCTTTACCGCCGTTTATGACCATATCGCGGATTCTGGAAGAACCCTTGATCGTCGGCGGCGTGAAATCCAAAGAAGAGCGCGATCAGCGCGTGCGCAAAGCAATGGAAGAAGTGAAACTGACCCCGCCTGCCGATTTCCTTGAAAAATATCCGCACATGCTCAGCGGCGGACAACAACAACGCGTCGTCATCGCCCGCGCCATGATTATGGACCCGAAATTCCTCGTGGCAGACGAACCCGTCTCCATGTTGGACGCTTCTGTGCGCGTCGAGATTCTCAAACTGCTCCGCAATTTGCAGGAATCGCACAACCTCTCGGTGATCTATATCACGCACGATCTTTCTACGGTTAGCTATTTTTCCGAGCGGATTTTTGTGATGTATGCGGGCAACTTGGTGGAAAAAGGCAAAGTCCGCCAGATTTTAGATAACCCCTTGCACCCCTACACCAAAGCCTTGCTGACGGGAACTTCCGAGCCGGATGCGCGCAATGCCGAGACTTTCAAAGAACTCCCGCCCGGCGAACCGCCAAGCTTGGTCAACCCGCCGGCTGGATGCCGCTTCCACCCGCGTTGCGCCTTTATGATTCAAGGCGTTTGTGATGTTGATGTCCCGCCGGAATTTGAACCCGAACCTGGGCATCAGGTCGCCTGCTGGTTGTACGATAAAAATGCTTGAGCGTTGGAATCCGATTCACATTTTGATCCTCGCCTTTCTATTGATGATGTTGGGCGTGATCTTGCCATTCCTTATGGTGATCCACGTGCTTGAATCTACGTTCTTCCTCAATTTCTTCGCTTATGGCTCTTCCACGCTGGGCTTCATGCTGGGGATCGCCGGCGTAGCCTTACATTGGCGCGGCGGAAAAAAATAAATC
>JADLCG010000316.1 GCA_020847355.1 Anaerolineales bacterium
GCGCTCCACCGCGCATACACCGCTTGAGACAACAGCCGATCGGCGCTTTTTTCTCTGGTCACCAATTCGCCGCTATCTACTGCGCCTGCATATTTTTTCATCATCTCTTCAACCGCCTGCGCCACATGGATCGCCGAAGCGCGCACAGCGTACACTGTCACAATTACAAACAAAGGGTGGTCGCTTAAACATTGTCGGCACATTTCCAACAAATTGGGTAATGATTTATACACTTCCCAAATTTCGCCTTTGGGACCGCGCCCAAACTTTGGCGGGTCTAAAATAATGCCGTCATATTTCACGCCGCGTTTGGCTTCGCGTTGCACATATTTCACCGCATCTTCCACCACCCAGCGGATTGGCTTTTCATTTAATCCCGATAGCGCCTGATTCTCGCGCGCCCACGTCACCGATTTTTTAGAAGCGTCCACATGCGTAACGCTGGCGCCTGCGCTTGCCGCCGCCAATGAAGCCAAGCCCGTGTAACCAAATAGGTTGAGAATGTTCGGTTGGCGGTTTGCCTTTCGGACGAAATCCGCCATAAAGTCCCAATGCGAGGCGACTTCAGGAAAGACTCCCAAGTGCCTGCCGGGCGTGGTCATCGCCCAGAAACGTAAATCCCCATAACTCATTGACCATTTCTCTTCGACTTTCTTTTTGAAATCCCAATGCCCGCCGCTTTCTTCGCCCGAGGGTTGAAACACGGCATGAGCGTTTTGCCACTCTGACACAGCCAAAGCGCGGCTCCACATGGCTTGGGACTCGGGGCGCGAGAAAATGTATTTGCCAAAGCGTTCCAATTTCAAGCCATCGCCAGAATCGAGCAGTTCGTAATCTTTCCAGTGATTGTTTTCGAGCAGAGAGAAGGGGAATGTTCGCATAAATGACCAATCTGTAAGTTGCAAATAGTGGACAATACCGAATGTACCACTTGATTTTTCGCTTTTTAGGCGTATAATGTGGGAAAAAGTGGTAGAAAGTGGTAAGTGAACGCCGAGGCTTTCGGCGTTCGTTCATTAAAAGGACAAGTAGCACAAATGTTCTTAGGCAACTTCCAACACAATCTTGATGATAAAGGGCGCTTGATGATTCCGGCGCGCTTTCGTGATTTGTTGGCAGGCGGCGCATACATTACGCAAGGCTTTGATAAATGTCTCATGGTGATGAGCGAGGCGTATTTCAAACAAGTGTATGAGCGCATTGAAGCCATGAACCTTGCCGACCCAACTGCGCGTTTACTGCGCCGTCTTATTTTATCAAACGCTTACCCCGTAGAAGCGGATAAAGTGGGGCGCATCCTTGTGCCGCAAAACTTACGCGCTTTTCTCGGCATAGAAAACGGCGAGCTAACTGTGGCGGGGCAGGGCGAATATTTTGAAGTGTGGACGCCCGCTTTGTGGAATGAGCAAATGGCGGAGCTTCAAAATATCGAAGCCAATAACGCCCGCTTCTCCACTTTGGATTTATCAAAATCAAAAACTAGTTAACTAGCAAACTAGCCAACTAGTTAACTAGCAAACTACCATGCACAAACCTGTACTTTACCAAGAAATTATACACGCTCTGCAACCCCACACTGGCGGTCGTTATGTGGATGGCACGTTAGGCGCGGGCGGTCACGCTCGCGGGATTTTGGAGGCTTGCGCGCCCGATGGGCATTTGCTCGGTTTGGATGTGGATGCAAATGCTTTGGCGCTCGCTCGTGAGACCTTGGCTCCTTACGAACGGCGCATTCATCTCGTGCAAGCCTCGCATATCACGCTTAGCGCGCAACTCGCTTCATTGAATTGGAATGCGATTGACGGCATCGTTTTGGATTTGGGCGCATCGTCTATGCAGTTTGATAATCCCGAACGCGGTTTTTCATTCATGCAGGACGGTCCGCTGGATATGCGGTTTGGCATCAACGCCAAATTGACGGCTGAAGAAATCGTCAACACATTTGACGAAAAAGAATTAGCCGAGATCATTTTCAAATATGGAGAGGATCGCGACTCAAGAAAGATCGCCAAAGCCATCGTGATGAACCGACCGCTCCATACGACCCGTGAGTTGGTTGCCGTGATTGAGAAAGCCTCTCCGCGAAGAGGCGACCGAGTTCACCCCGCCACGCAGACTTTTCAGGCTTTGCGGATCTTCGTCAATGATGAATTAGCCGCAGTGGAGCAAACGCTTCCGCAAGCCGTAGCAAGTTTGAGGTCCGGCGGAAGATGCGCGGTGATTTCGTTTCATTCGCTGGAAGATCGCATCGTCAAAGATTATTTTCGAGAGCAGAGCAAAGCGTTAGTCAACCCGCCTTATGAAAAGATTTATGCGCAAGAGCGCGAGGCAGTTGTGAAGTTAGTGAATAAGAAGCCGATTGTGTCAACTGAACAGGAAGTGAAAGAAAATCCGCGAGCCAGAAGCGCGAAATTGAGAATAGTAGAGAAATTATGAATGTACCGAACGTAACTCATTATATCCATGCTTATAAAGTTGCCCCGTGGCGCATTCAAGTGCGTTGGGCGGGCTCGGTTTCGCTTGGAGTTTTAGCGCTGACGATGGTGGCTTCGCTCTTTCTTTATATTTCTTCGCGCACGGCGGTGGCTGGGCGCGAAATTCAAAATTTGAATGCGGCGATTGCCGCTAATCAACAAGTCAATACGGATTTACAAACGCAATTGGCGACTTTAACTTCCTCTAGCGTGATGGCGAGCCGCGCATTGGAGTTGGGCTTTGTGCCAGCGACGACGAAGGATGTGGAGTATCTGGTGGTGCCGGGGTATTTTCGGCGCGCGCCTGCAATTTTAGCTTCGGCGGAATTGCCGCAAATGAGCGCGCCGAGCGTCCCGCGTGAATATAGCCAATCTCTGCTGGAGTGGTTCGATCAAAAGCTGACTCTGCCGGCGCGAGGGCTTCGGTAATGAGACAGCAATACGCCCGCCGCGCGCGCTTTTTGATGGCGGCAATGGGGTTGATTGCGCTGGCGATCATCGTGCAGGTTGTACGAATTCAGAATAGCCCCGAAGCGGCGATCTTCCGTCAACGCGCTTCTAATTATGCGTATGAGTTGAAGACGTTCTATCCCGATCGCGGAGAGATTTACGACCGGAATGGGCATTTGCTGGCGGGCAATTCGATTGTTTATGAAGTCGGCGTAGATTTGAACGCGGTGAGGGACGTGAACGCCATTGCAACCGCAGTGAGCGCTGAATTAGGTTTAAGCTACGAGTCAATTGCGGATGCGATCCAAAACCCCAGCGCCGGGCTGACTTATGTTGTGCTAGCGGATTATGTGGACGCTCAAAATGCCCAAAATTTACAGGCTCTCAAACAAGCCCTCAACGATCAGGCGGGCAGCGCTGGCGTGGGCGGGTTGGTGGGCTTGGAGTTTAAATCCCATCCGCATCGCAGTTATCCAGAGAAATCTTTGGCTTCCAATATCCTTGGCTTTGTGAATCGCGAAGGGCGCGGTTATTTTGGCGTGGAAGAAAAATATGACGCTTTGCTGGCGGGCAGTCCGGTGCAGGTTTTAGTGCCGACTGACCCGAATAAAGCTTTTGAAATTCCGCGCGTGCCAGACGGCACAACTTTAGTGTTGACGATCAACCGCGATTTACAAGCGGCGACCGAACAAATTTTAGATCAGGCGCTGATTGATTACGGCGCGCCGAGCGGCTCGATTGTGGTGATGGACCCGCGCAATGGCGAAATTTTAGCGATGGCGAATTCCACGCGCATGGATTTGAATCAGTTTTGGAATTACGGCTCGATCTACAACACAGCCAGCGACTTCAATCCGCCGATTTCCACGCCTTATGAGCCCGGCTCGGTGATCAAGATATTAACGATGGCGGCGGCTTTAGATAGCGGCGCCGCTGTGCCCGGCACAACCTATTTAGATACCGGCTCAATTTTGGTGGGCGGGGCGACCATTCAAAATTGGGATCAAAACCCCTGGGGCTTGCAAGATATGACCGGTTGTTTGCAACACTCCTTGAACGTGTGTATGGCGATGCTTTCCACAACGATGGGCGCCGCCAATTTTTATGGATATATGGATAAATTTGGGCTGGGTCATCTCACCGGCGTAGATTTAGCCGGGGAAGCGGCAGGCCGGCTCAAGTTTCCGGGCGATGCGGATTGGTATCCCGTAGATTTGGCGACGAACGCTTTCGGTCAAGGCGTTACGGCTACGCCGATTCAAATCATGGCGGCGACTTCTTCCGTCGCCAATGCTGGGCGGATTGTCATGCCGCATGTCTTGAATGCAATGGTTCGAGACGGCCGGCAATATAGCGTCCCCGCTCAATTTGCCGGAACGCCCATCTCTGAAGCTACCGCTACGACCTTATCGAATATGCTGGCGGTTTCATTAGAAAGCGAAGGCTCGCTGGCTTTGGTGCCGGGTTATCGTATCGCCGGTAAAACCGGCACGGCTCAAATTCCGGTCAATGGATTTTATGATACGACGCACACCAACGCTTCGTTCATCGGCTGGGGTCCGGTGGATCAACCTCAGTTTATGATCTATGTTTGGCTCGAACGCCCCAGCGCTTCGATTTGGGGCTCAGAGACTGCCGCGCCAGTTTTTGCAGAAGTGGCGCAAAAGACGATTCTTTTATTGGATATTCCGCCGGATTCAATCCGCCAACAGTTGATGAATAAATAAAATGCTGACCATCGCCGATCTGCTCGAAGCCCTCACTGCTTATCGCCCTCCGAATGCCCATGCGGTTATCACGGAAGGCGCGATTGATTCGCGCCAAGTCATTCCGGCTTCGCTCTTCATTGCTATCCCCGGCGAAAAAGTGGACGGGCACGACTTCGTTTCGGAAGCCTTTAAGCGGGGAGCTTCTTTTGCTTTAATTCAACGCGAAGTGGACGCTTCACTCCGCACGTTGGATTTGCGTAATGGACTTTCGGCAGAATCTCCGCTCGATTTTTCCACTCCGCTTTGCTTGCGCGTGGAGAATACCGTTTCGGCTTTACAACAGATTGCGCGTTTTTGGCGCCGCAAACTGGACTTAACCGTCATCGGCATTACCGGCAGTGTCGGCAAATCTACGACCAAAGA
>JADLCG010000317.1 GCA_020847355.1 Anaerolineales bacterium
CTGCATAAATTCTAAAATGGTAAACTTTTCCATGGAAGCCTCGTTGGGAGTGGGTTTGTGTTTGCAAACTAAGTCTACTTTCTTTCGAGGCTTCTTCAAATGTCCGAACTCCTGTCCGAAGGTCAATTAACACCCTTGACCGCGCTTCAGCAAGCGCGTATAATCCAAGCATTGAATGTAAAAAACGAGCAAAAACACAAGCAAGCGCTTAAGGAAAACCCTTATAGCGCTTGCATTTGTTTGTCTCTTGTGTGTGCCGACTACACGCTACACAGAGCCAGTTTGCCGAACTTTATTTTTTAGGAGAGTACCCGTGGAAACTAAAGGACTGACTGCATTACGTATCAGCCTCGCATCGCCGCAAACGATCATGTCTTGGTCGTACGGCGAGGTGCTCAAACCCGAAACCATTAACTATCGCCGCTTGCGGCCCGAAAAAGATGGCTTATTCTGCGAAGCTATTTTTGGTCCCACGCGCGATTGGCAATGTTATTGCGGTAAATATAAAAACCCCCGTTATAAAGGTATCGTTTGCGATAAATGCGGCGTGGAAGTGACGCGCGCGGCTGTGCGCCGTGAGCGCATGGGGCATATTGCCTTGGCTACGCCGGTGGCGCATATTTGGTACACCCGCCGCATTCCTTCTCAGATGGGCATGTTGCTGGACGTTTCGCGCCGCAACTTGGATCGCGTGCTGTACTTCGCTCAATACATTGTCACGTATGTGGACGAAGAAGCCAGACAAAAAGCGTTGAAACGCTTGGAAGATGAAATCTCCGTTTCGGACCGCGAACAAGCCGACGGCATTAACTCGAAGATCGCCGAGATCAAGATCAAGCGCGATCAACAGATCAACGAGTTGAAGCAAAAGCAAGCGGCTTTGGAACAAGGCTACGACGAAAACATCGCCGAACAACTTGACCCGATCATCAAAGAAGGTCAGAAGTTGGAAAAACTGCTTCAGGAACAAATGGGCGAAGCGGCGAAGAAAGCCATCGTCTTTGAATCCACTGGCGAAAAGATGTTAGACGCCGGAGATAAAGTCGCTAACAAGCACATCACGCAAGTTCAAAAGAGCGTGCAGAAGAAACTCGAAGAACTTGAAAACGAATTGAAAGATAAAAAACAACGCGAGTTGGATGACGTGAAAACGCAGACCGCCGCCATCAAAGCCAAAGCCGATTTGGAGATGGAAGCCTTGCGCGGCGATTTGGAAAATCAAACCTCCGCTTCCTCTAACCAAAGCTCGCGCCTGCGCGATGAACTTTTGGAACTGCGCCCCTTCACCTTCCTGAGCGAAATTCGCTACCGCGAATTGAAACAACGCTGGGGCCAGGTCTTCCGCGCCGATATGGGCGCAGAAGCCTTTTACGATATCCTTGAACGCCTCGATCTGGATAAACTTTCCGAAG
Source organism: Anaerolineales bacterium (assembly GCA_020847355.1). Lineage (GTDB taxonomy): Bacteria > Chloroflexota > Anaerolineae > Anaerolineales > Villigracilaceae > Villigracilis. The sequence goes on from JADLCG010000317.1 coordinate 1,413, forward strand.
AACTCTGGCATGAAGTCCGCACGACGAAGAGCAAGCAAAAGCGCAAGAAATCCACAACGCGCTTGAAAGTTGTCGAAGCTTTCCGCCGCTCGGGCAACAGCCCGGCTTGGATGATTCTTACCGTTCTGCCGGTCATCCCTCCAGACCTGCGCCCAATGGTGCAATTGGATGGCGGTCGTTTTGCCACTTCCGATTTGAACGATCTGTATCGCCGCGTGATCAACCGTAACAACCGCTTGAAGCGCTTGCTCGAACTTGGCGCGCCGGATGTGATCATCCGCAATGAAAAGCGTATGTTGCAAGAAGCGGTGGATAGCTTGATTGATAACTCTCAGCGCGGTAAGGCGCTTTCGCGCCGCGGCCGCCGCGAATTGAAATCTTTGAGCGATATGCTCAAAGGCAAGAAGGGGCGCTTCCGCCGTAACTTGCTGGGCAAGCGCGTGGATTATTCCGGCCGCTCGGTAATTGTGGTGGGACCAACGTTGAAATTGAATCAATGCGGTTTGCCGAAGAGCATGGCTCTGGAGTTATACCGTCCGTTTGTGATTGCGCGTTTGGTGCAAAACGGATATGCCGCAAACGTGAAGGGCGCCCGCCGGTTGATTGAACGCAACCGTCCCGAAGTTTGGGAAGCGCTGGAAGGCGTAATTGGCGAACGTCCAGTTCTATTAAATCGCGCGCCTACTTTGCATCGTTTGGGTATCCAAGCCTTTGAGCCAATTTTGATCGAAGGCTCGGCGATTCAACTGCATCCGCTAGTCACCACCGCTTTCAATGCGGATTTTGACGGCGATCAAATGGCTGTGCATGTTCCGCTCTCGCAAAAAGCGGTGACTGAAGCGCGGACTTTGATGCTCGCTTCAAAGAACTTGCTCAAGCCTGCGGATGGCGAACCGATCATCTCCCCATCTAAAGATATGGTCTTGGGCGTGTATTACCTGACCATGCAACAAAAAGCGCAACATCGCGGCGATGGACGCGCCTTCTCAAACGCTGACGAAGTTGAATTGGCGTACTCGCTCGACCACGTGGATATTCACTCCGAAATCAAATTGCTGACAAAAACTTGGTACGCCGAGAATGGCGACCGTTTGCCGGAAGCCGTGACGCGCGTGATCGAAACGACAGTTGGGCGCGTGTTGTTCAATCGCGTTCTGCCTGAAGAAGTCCAATTCGTGAACGAAAAACTGGACAAAGGCGGTGTGAAAGATTTGATCGCCGAAGTGTATGAACTTTGCGGGCAAGACGTCACCACGCAAGTTGCCGACCGCGTGAAAAGCATAGGCTTTGAATATGCGATGAAATCCGGCACAACCTTAGCGGTTGCCGATATTTCCATCCCGGCGGAACGCAAGCCGATCATTGACGAAGCCTTGAAAGCTGTGGAAGTCGTTTTGCGCGATTTCCGCCGCGGTTTATTAACCGAACAAGAAAAGAACGAACGCGAAATTGAAATTTGGCAAGGCACTACGGATAAAGTGGCTGACGCGGTGAAGCGAAACATGGACCCGGACGGCAACCTCTCCACGATGGCGACCTCCGGCGCAACCAAAGGCGGTTTCGCCACAATCTCTCAATTGGCTGGTATGCGCGGTTTGATGGCTGA
>JADLCG010000318.1 GCA_020847355.1 Anaerolineales bacterium
AGGTTTCGAGGACTTGATAAAAATCTGTAGCGCTCAACGGCGAAACGGGCGAAGGCACAACAACCAAAGCGTTGCCCATTGCTAAAGCAGTTCCTGCCAATTGACATAACGCCAGCAAAGGTTTGTCGTCAGGCAAAAGAATCGCCATCACGCCAATCGCTTCGGGGACAGCCAACGTAACATTGCGAATCGGCGTGTTGTGAATCGCGCCGTCATATTTATCTGCCCAAGCGGCGGCGGTGAACAAAGTCTCAATAGATTGCTCTACTTCTTGATTTGCGGAATCAGAGTCAACGCCTGTTTGTTGAACGATTCGTTTTGCAAATTCATCAGCACGAACGGCGAGGTTTTCAGCGAGATAATATAAAATCTGCGCCTTGTTGTGACCAGTCGTCTTAAACCATTTTTCTGCAACACCACGCGCGGCTTCTACGGCATTGCGAATATCTTTGCGATTGCCAGCGCCTACTTCAGCAATCAAATTTCCATTCACATCTTTAACTTCAAGTGAATATCCGCTATCGGGTCTGGCTTGTTTGCCGTTGATGAAGAGTTTGGCGGTACGGTCTATGGAAGGCAGAATGTTGAATGTAGAATGCAGAATATTGGCTTGCTTTTTCTTTTTTGATTTTTCATTCTGACTTCTGACTTCTGAATTCTGAATTTTCTTCACGTACTCAAACAATCCTTCCTTCCCACCTTCTCTCCCAAATCCCGATTCACGATAGCCGCCAAAGCCCGAAGCGCCATCAAATAGATTCGTTGAATTAATCCAAATCGTGCCTGCTTTGATTTGCGTGGCAATATCCAAAGCCAAATTTATATCTTCGCTCCAAATAGAGGCGGCGAGACCGAAGCGCGTATTATTGGCTAGCTTAACGGCTTCATCAGGAGTCCTGAACGTCATTGCGGCTAACACGGGACCAAAAATTTCAACTTGCGCAATTGTGGAGGCAGGCGCTACGTTTGTAAATAATGTCGGCGGATAAAAATATCCATCCGTTGGGCAAGACCAACTCGGTTGCCACATCTCTGCCCCTTCATCTTGACCTTGCCGGACTAACATTTCAATTCTCTTTAATTGCACGGGCGCAATGATTGCGCCAATATCAACGGCTTTATCTAATGGGTCGCCGACTCGCAATTTCTCCATGCGGGCTTTTAATTTCTTATACATTTTTTCAGCCACGCCTTCTTGTACTAACAAACGCGAACCCGCACAACACACCTGACCTTGATTAAACCAAATCGCATCCACCACGCCTTCAACCGCGGAATCAATATCGGCATCGTCGAAGACGATGAACGGCGACTTACCTCCAAGCTCAAGAGAAACCTTTTTAGCAGTACCAGCCGTCGCCTTGCGAATGATGCGCCCTACATTTGTTGAGCCCGTAAAGGCAATCTTATCCACATCAGCATTGACCAAAGCCGCGCCAGTTCTTCCATCGCCTGTAATAATATTTACAACGCCAGCGGGCAAAATCTTTTGACAAATTTCCGCAAACAACAACGCCGTCAGCGACGTAAATTCAGCGGGCTTCAACACAACCGTGTTACCCATTGCCAGCGCAGGCGCGATTTTCCACGAAAGCATGAGCAACGGAAAATTCCACGGGATGATTTGCCCGACCACGCCAACGGATTCGTATCCCTGCATTTCGCTGGACATGAGTTGCGCCCAACCCGCATGATGATAAAAATGCCGTGCCACAAGCGGAATATCAATATCGCGCGTTTCACGAATCGGTTTGCCGTTATCCATTGTTTCGAGGACGGAGAATAAACGCGAATGTTTTTGGATTTGACGGGCAATCGCATACAAATAACGCGCTCGTGCGTGACCTGATAACTGACTCCATTTACTATAAGCCTTTTTCGCCGCTCGAACAGCCTCATGCACGTCATCGTCACTGGCTTGGGCAATATCCGCTAATTTATTTTTGTTGGCAGGATTTATCGAATCAAAATATTCTTTCGGAGATGGCTCACGCCATTCGTTGTTGATGAATAATCCGAATTTATGATCATGTTCTTTCAACCATTCTTCGGCTGGCTTGGACGCTTCAGGAGCGAGTCCGTATGTGAGGGTGTTGAGAATTTCGGGGATTGTCATGACGATTCCTTTACAACGACGGCTATGCGGCAATTTCAAAGTTTTAATAACTACAACATTAGACTTTATCGGTAATTAGCCAAAGTTATTTTATTGGACGCAGATGAACGCAGATTGACGCTTATCAAAGAAAAAATCCGCGCTTTCAGCGTCAATCCGCGTCCAGAAATAATTTCCGACAATGTCTATTATATAGCATTCAACAAATCAAAAAAAGAAGTGATATACTTTTTTCATATAGTAAAAGTTTAAAAAAGGACAAGGGAATATGAAAATCAATAAATTACTCGTTAAGGGCTTTCGATCTTTACAAGACTGCACCATAATGTTTGAGAGTGACCTAACTGTAATTGTAGGGGAAAACGACGGCGGAAAGACTTCACTTATAGATTGCCTTAAAATCATAACTCAAAACCAACCAGTGGAGATAGATGATTTTAATTACAATTCTCAAACAATAGAACTCCAAGTTGAAATTGAAGACTTCATTTTCAAAAAAGTGTACAAAAAAGACAGCGCCACAATAGACAGCTTGCCAATGGAAGCCAAGCCAACACGAAATTTCCTTGAAAGACTAAAAACAGAACTCGAGTCTAATGAGTTTAACTTAACAAACCAAAGGAATCAAGAAAAAATTAAGTCAACAGCAAAATTATTTGGGTTTACCGTAAGATCAAATTCAGCGCTAACTACATTAAGGGAAAATATCTTAAGGACAATTAACGACAATACAGACAATCCCAATTTTAAAATTGAAAATGCTCAATTCCCCAATTTCAACAACATTCAATTAGACGGAAAGCATTTCGAAAACGTATCCTCATTTTTCAAAGAAGTTTTTCTAAAAGAAAGGCAAAACAGCATCTGGCAAGAACAAATAGATGAAAATAAAACTATCGAGACGTTTATCAAAGAAAAAATCGATGGTTATTCTGAGGAAGTAGCAAATAAAATGAATGACAGTGGGATGAAAGATAAAATCAAGTTATTCATAAAAAGCTTAACAGATATTCGTATTGAACCTATATATCAAACAAAAGACCTAAATATTGACGCAAAAATAAAATTTTTAGAGAACGGAAAAGAAATAAATTTACAAAAGAAAGGGGATGGAACAAAACGACGAATAACTATGGCGTTATTAGAGTTCAAAAAAGATGAGAAATTGGAAGAAACAGATAATTCGGCAATTTATCTCTTAGATGAGCCAGATACCCACTTACACGTAAAGGCTCAAATAGAATTACTAGAAACACTTCAGGGATTTTCAGCTAATGGAAATCAAGTCATTCTGACGACTCATTCTCCCTTTTTAATAAATTCAGTAAATCCAAATCAAATTCGCTTGCTTTCAACTGACGGGCAAAATCAAACCAGAATAAAACATCTTCAAGATGAAGCAACGATGTCAGCCAAAATACTGCAATCAATAGGAATAGAAAATGTATATTTGTTTTTTGCAAAAACGATTGTTTTCGTTGAAGGCGAAACTGAAGATCACTTTATTACAAATCATTTTCTACAAAGAACCAAAAAAACAATAAACTCTAACCTTATCAAGATAATTAATGTAAAAGGAATTCAAAATATTTATGGATTTGCCAAAGGAATTAGTGAATTGCATGATCCAAACAATATACATGTCGTTTTTGACAACGATGCTTCGGCTGAGTTAAGAGAACTCATCGACAGATTAAATATTGCAGATGATAGAAAATACAATGTGGGGAATAAAGAGTTTGAAGATTCTTTTTCAGACGAAATTCTGTTCAATTGCTGGAAACTATTTCATGAAGATAACAAAAGACAATGTCCAGAGCAGTGGACACTGGATAACATTAGACAGGCAAGGCAAGAGTGCCTTGATAACGAAGCGCTAAAATTCTCCGAAAAGCTCAGGCAATTGAATGTTGGCGGAAAAAAGATGACAAAACCAATATTCGGTAATGCTCTAGGACATTATGTATCAGAAGACCACTTACCTCCACGTCTAAGAGAATTATTTACTAAGATTATTTAATGTAAATCAAGCTATCAAGTTTTCTTATTTCTTCTCCAACATCTCCACAAACTGCTTGATTCTTCTCTCGCGCGTCTCTGCCTTCTTAGCATTATGAATCCGAAACAAAAACGAATATCGCTTTTTATATCCAGACCTGACAGGTTTTTGTGATACGAGTCAACCATGATGATTGCGTGGACAGAGTAGCGAGTCGGAAATGGATTCGTGGAAACCTGTCAGGTCTAATTTAACCAGCTTTTTCATTCTTCCCCAACATCTCCACAAACTGCTTGATTCTTCTTTCTCTCGTCTCCGCCTTCTTCGCATTATGAATCCGAAATAAAAACGAATATCTCTCCGAACTTTTCAATGACTCAAAAGCGGCTTTGGCTTTTTTATTTTTACTCAACGCCTTTTGAAAATCTTCCGGCACAGCCATATTTTTTTGACCAGCATAAGCATTTGCCCAACGTCCATCGGCTTTGGCGGCTTCGATGGCTTTCAATCCAGCGGGTTTCATTTGTCCGCTTTTGATTAATCGTTCCACTTTTTCCACATTAATCTTTGACCAAATACTCTTAGGTCGGCGGGGCGTAAATTTTTGCAGAAAATATTTTTCGTCAAAACTATTTTTCTGTCCATCAATCCAGCCGTAACACAAGGCAATGTCTAACGCTTCGGCATAAGTCACAGTTGGGATACCTGAGTCTTTTTTAGCAATTTTCAACCACAAGCCATTGGAAGTTTCATAGTTCTTGGCGAGCCAATCCGCAAATTTGGATTGAGAGGCAAAAGTAAGCGTGAGCAGGTTGAGCTGAGTTGCCATTTACGCAACGCGACTCGCCCAAGCTTCGATTTCAACTTTATAGATTGGGTCGGCTAAGCCAGCCACATAAACCACCGTAGAACAAGGAATGTGCCCACCCAGTTTTGAAGAAACCAACTCACGGCGCTTAATATTATCCATTTCCCCTACTAGGTAATAATTTATTTTAACTAAATCCTTCGCGCTCATATCGGCGGCTTCTAAATTACGAAGGATATTTTCCAAAGCTAAATCCAATTGCTCAAGCGGGCTTTCAGGGACAGAGCCGTCCAATCTCGCGCCCACCTGACCAGAAATGATCAAAAATCTTTCACTGGCGCTCAACTCCACTTGATGTTGATACAAGCCGAGCGGCGCGTGAATTGTGGCTGGGTTTCTATATTCTTTCATCGCAGTTCCTGTTCTTTTCTATAAGTAAACCATTCGGGCGGTATGGTGGCTTTTTGCAAACGCCAAGCGCTGACCACTTGTTGTAACGCCGCCGGCGAACTGGCGCGCAAGGCTTCAATTTGCGCGGCGTAGCGTTTATAGACCGAGCGGTCTTTAATCTGATCGGCGCTTA
>JADLCG010000319.1 GCA_020847355.1 Anaerolineales bacterium
TAGAGCGCGATTGTTTTTGTGATTATTGCAATCACTGCCATTTGCACGGCGGAGTTTGCATACTGTGCATTGTAAGTAGGAATATCGGCTTTGAGCGCTACGGCGCAAGCCATAGAAAGGAAGATGAGAAAGATGTCCAAAGGCGCAAAGAAGCGAATTGTTTCATCTCTGAAAATAATCCAAATGCCGGCGATCAATGCCAGAAAGACCAAATCCAAACGGCTGAACATGACCATAGTGGCAATGCCAGCCAAGAGAATCAAATCGCGCGTTGAAGCGCTCGCGCTTTGCCGTTTTTTTTCAAATTGAGAAAGTTTGTACATGAATAGCGCGATTGAAAAAAGCGCGATTGGCGATTCCAAGCCGTATTGATACATGGTGAATTGAATATAGGCGTTGAACAGCCAAAAGACCGAAGCGAGCATCCCCAGCGCTTCGGAAAGATTTTCTTTGAGATAGCGGTAGATCAAAATGCCGGTGGCGAGGTTGATGCCCGCCATGACCATGACCAAGACGCGCAAAGGCAGAATGAGATCGTATCTGGCTAAGAAAAAGATCGGAATACAAATTAACATCCACAAAGGATGATAGCCGTTGGTTGGGTTGATGCCGTCGAAGCTACTGCCTTTGCCTTCGGTGATGTTCTGCGCGACCTTGAAGTAATAATAAGCGTCATCGCGCGTGTACCAAGCGTTTGGTAAATTGTAAGCGTCGGAGAACGCGACGTATAAATGAAGCCCAAGTACGACAATGATTAAGCTGATTTCAAAAATATGGAGGCGTTTGATAAAAGTCATTTAGGAGGTTAATGTTTTCTATTCAATTTCAAGCGTAATCTTGCCGAAGTTCTCGCCGTGCCATAATCTTTCTTGCGCGGCGGCGGCGTCTTTGAGGGCAAAGGTTTTGTCAAGAATTGGTTTTAGTTTACCAGTTGTCACCAAATCCAGCGCTTCGGCAAAATCCGCCAGCGGACTCATCGTGGAGCCGAGGATGGATAAATGCTTCGCAAAAATAAAGCGATTATCAATTTCAAATTTTGGCGCGCCGCTATTGCCGACGGTTAATAACCGCCCGCCTTTTTTTAGAGCGCGAAAACTCAAAGGAAAAGTCGTGCCGACATTATCCACAATTACGTCCGCGCCTTGTTTTTCAGTCGCCAAAAAAATCGCCTTTGACCAATCCGCTTCTTTTGAGCGATCAATCAAAACGTCCGCGCCGAGCGCTTCGGCTTGACTTAATTTTTCCGCGTTTGAGCCGACGACAATGACTTTTGCGCCGAGATATTTTCCAATTTGGATGGAAGCGGAATTCACGCCCCCGCCCGCGCCGATAATTGCCACCGTTTCCCCGGCTTTTACTTCCCCGCGCTTCGCCATTGAATGCCACGCGGTTTGATAGACTAACGCCGCGCCAGCCGCCGCATGAAAATCGAAATCATCTGGCAGTTTGTAAAGTTGCTTGGCGGGCAGGGCAATATATTGCGCGTACGTTCCGCGGATGGTTTCGCCGAGCAAGTGCCAGCGCTTGCATAAATTATCCTTACCCGCTTGACAAAAGTCACATGCGCCGCATCCCAAATTGGCATTGACGACAACGCGCTCGCCGACTTTGAATCCGCTTACATCGGCGCCGAGCGCCGCCACTTCGCCTGCGCCGTCTGCGCCGTTGATGTGCGGCAATTCCAACTTCAAGCCGGGCCAGCCGTTGCGCACAAAAACATCCATGCGATTCAACGCCGCCGCGCGCAAACGAATTAATACTTCGCCGTTTTTTGGCTCTGGAGTGGGGAAGTCGGTATATTGCAGAACTTCCGGTCCGCCATGCTGATGAAAGAGAACCGCTTTCATTTCAAGCCTAATTCGCTTCTTGAAATGACCAGCCTTTGAATTTCGCTTGTGCCTTCGTAAATTTCAGTGATCTTCGCATCGCGGAAATATCTTTCAACCGGCAATTCTTTGCTATACCCCATGCCGCCGTGAATCTGCACTGCCTGATGCGTAACATACATCGCGGTTTCAGAAGCGAACAACTTCGCCATCGAAGCCTCTAAAGAATAGCGTCCGCCGGTTTCTTTGGCTTTATCTTTCGCTAGCGCCGCGTTGTAAACGAGCAAACGTGAAGCCTCGATGCGCGTTTTCATATCCGCAATTTTGAAGCCGGTGCCTTGAAACGCGCCGATCTTTTGACCAAACGCCTCGCGCTGACTGGCATATTGCCGCGCCGCTTCATAAGCCGCTTCGGCAATCCCGAGCGCCTGCGTGGCGATTCCGATTCTGCCCGCATCTAAAACCGTCATCGCAATTTTGAAGCCTTCGCCTTCTTTGCCCAATCTATTTTCGGCGGGGATTCTGCAATTTTCAAAGATCAATTCAGAAGTGGCGGAAGCGCGAATGCCAAGCTTGGGTTCTTTTTTACCGCGCGTCAATCCGGGCGTATTGCCATCCACTAGAAACGCGCTCACGCCTTTTTGCTTTTTGCTTGGATCGGTCATCATAAACACGACAAAATAATTGGCGATCGGTCCGCTGGTGACCCAGGATTTTCTGCCGTTCAAAACGTAAAAATCGCCGTCGCGCGCGGCGAGGCTGTGAATTGCGCCCGCGTCTGAGCCGCTTTGCGGCTCGGTCAATGAATAACCGCCAATCGCTTGCCCGCTGGCAATTGGCTTCACAAATTTTTGCTTCTGTTCTTCCGTGCCAAATTTGAGAATGCCGTGACAATACAACGAGTTATTGACCGACATCACCACGCCGTGCGAAGCGTCCACTTTGCAAATTTCTTCCAGCGCGAGCACGTAAGCCAGCGCATCCATGCCGGAGCCGCCGTATTGTTCCGGCGTTTCGATCCCCATAAATCCAAGCCCGCCCATTTTTTTGATCGTCGCAGATGGGAACTCTCCGCTTTCGTCAAACTCCGCGGCAATCGGCGCAATTTCTTTCTGCGCGAAATCGCGGGCGGCGTCTCTCAACATTTTATGTTCATTGGTCAGCGGGTAGATGGGCAGATCGGTCATTGGCATAACTCCAGATATTTTTTTGATGGAATTATACCCGTCCATTGTATAATTCTTCCGCTTCGCTCTTGACCTTTGGCTGATTCTGCTTTCGAGAACTTTTTTCTCGTCTGGGAAATGTGTATCGTAAGCGTATCCGCCGTCCCGAAGAGCGCGGCGCATTATTCATCATCTTACCTAGGCGCATATATGTCCCTCTCTTACTTAAATCCGAAATGTGAAGCGCGTGAAAATCCCAAAGGCGGGTGCGGCGTATTTGCCAAAAAAAATATTCCCAAAGGGACGTTGATTTCAATTTGGGGCGGCGAGATTGTGCATAAAACTAAATTAGACTCAACCATGCCGCGCTTTACTCAGCGCGTTTTGCAAATTGACGAAGAGCTATATATTTTGACTTCGGACGAACCGGAGCCGAACGATTGTTTCAACCATTCTTGCGAGCCGAATTTAGGTTTTTCAGGGCAGATTGCTTTGGTGACTTTGCGCGATGTGCGCGCCGAAGAAGAATTATGCTTTGATTACGCCATGTCGGACGGCGAACCTTACGATCAATTTGATTGCTTGTGCGGCGCGCCTGCTTGCCGCGGAAAAATCACCGGCAGTGATTGGCGCTTGCCGCAATTATGGAAAAA
>JADLCG010000320.1 GCA_020847355.1 Anaerolineales bacterium
GGGCTGAACGCGCTGGCTGATTCTGTGCAAAATGCGGTTTATATTCCATATAGCGAAATTCCGTATTTTCCCACTTCTACGGTCTTCGGGCATATTGGGCGCTTTGTGATCGGTCAATTGGAAGGCGTGGATGTTTTGGTGATGCAGGGGCGCATTCACTACTACGAAGGTTATACAATGGGGGAGGTGACTTTGCCGGTGCGGGTGATGAATCGGCTGGGCGTGGATAGTCTCATTGTCACGAATGCGGCGGGCGGCGTGAATGCGGATTTTCAACCCGGCGACGTGATGCTGATTACCGATCATCTCAACTTGATGGGCATGTCTGGCTTAAATCCCTTGATGGGACCAAATATAGATGAATTTGGTCCGCGCTTCCCGGATATGAGCCAAGCTTATGATCGCGCTTATTGTGAGATTGCGCGTCAGGTGGCTAAGGCTGAAAATATCAAATTACAGGAAGGCGTATATGCCGGCTTAAGCGGACCGTCCTTTGAATCCCCGGCGGATTTGAGATTTTTACGCAACGCCGGCGTGGATGCTGTGGGCATGTCCACTGTGCCGGAAGTGATCGTGGCGCGGCATGGTAACTTGCGCGCGCTAGGAATTTCCGGCGTGAGCAACAAAGCTAACTTGGATGGTTCAACCATTACCACGCATGAAGAAGTGATCGAAGCGGGCAAAGTGATCACGCCTAAAATGGAAAAAATTATCCGCGGCTTTTTGCGCGCAATCTAGAAATTGATTTTTTGAAATGGCTGAATTTTATAAATTCCTCGCTGAATACGAGGTTTTGATTTATATCTTGCTGGCGATTGGCGCTTTATTTTCCTTTCGCTGGCTGTGGCGCTCGTGGCAGGATTGGCAAGTAGCGGTGTATAAGTTGGAAAAGGAATTTTCCACGCGCCGTTTGGGTCAAGCCGCCGCGATTTCCATTTTGATTTTAATTTTCTTTTGCTTTGAATTCTTTATGGCTTCTTTTATTCTCCCGGGTTTGCCAGCGCAGGCATTTCTCTCCACCCCCACCCTGGATTTTATTTCCACGCCGACCGGCACGCTTTCTTCGGCGATGATGACGCAGTTTGCGGTTGTGCCAGCCAGCACGCAGGGACCCAACGCTTTGGGTTGCACGCCTAAGCAAGTGGAAATTACCTCGCCCAAGCCCGGCGAAGAAGTCAAAGGCACAATTGATCTGATCGGCACAGCCAACATCCCTGATTTCGGATTTTATAAATATGAGGTCGCTCCGTTGGGGAGCGATGTGTGGGCGACCATTTCGGCCGATCGTGAAATGAAAGTAGATCAGCCGCTTGGGCGCTGGGATACAACTGCGCTGACCCCCGGCGATTATCAAATCCGCTTGGTGGTGACTGATAATCAAGGCACGGCTTTGCCCGCCTGCGTTATTCCGCTTCGCGTCGTTCCGAATCAATAAATTATTTTTTAGGATTAGTCATGTCTGAAATTCAACTTCGCCCGACCATTGCTTCTGATCTTTCGCGTTTGATGGCTTTTGACCACGATATTTCCAGCGAGGCGGTTTGGCAGTTGGAATTGCGCCGCGAAGTTGGGCAGATCAACGCCGCCTTTCGGGAAGTGAAATTGCCGCGCTCCATTCAAGTGACTTATCCGCATAACCGCTACGCCTTAGCCGATGATTGGATCAGAAAATCCATGATGTACACCGCTGTGCAAGGCGCCGACCCAGTTGGCTACATCAGCCTGCTGGAAAGAGGCACCGCTTCCGTCGTTTGGGTAACGGACTTGGTCGTGGCAGATGGGGCAAGAAGAAAAGGCGTAGCCTCCACTTTATTAACCGCCGGACAGGACTGGGCGACGTCCCGCGCGCATGGGCGTTACATCCTGGAAATGCAATCTAAAAATCTGCCGGCTATTCGCTTCGCTCAAAAAAATGGCTTTGAATTCTGCGGGTATAATGACCATTACTATCTAACGCAAGACGTGGCTTTGTTTTTCTCAAAGCTATTAAAATAACTTAGCGTTTGTAAGGTTTTTTACTGGAAGGATTGTATGGGCATGAGTTGGCTGGAGGGCGTGCTGGCGGGGTTGCGGGCGCTGAATCAAATCCTCACGGCGGGGATCGCCATTACGGCTTTTTCGCTTTTTATATATTCGCTTTCGTTCAATTTACGCGACCGCGTAGCGCGTTCGTTTGCGGGGATTCTTTTATGCGTGGTCGTGGTTTTCACCTCCGAAGCGTTACAAGATAAAACCTTATCGCTCATAGCGGTAGACCTGTTCCTGCGCCTGCAATGGATCGGGATTGTCTTTCTGCCAGCCGCCTATCTACATCTTTCAGACGCTTTATTGGTAACCGCCGGAAGACCCTCGCGCGGCAGAAGACGGCTGGCGGTACGCGGCATGTACCTTCTCTCCGCCGGATTTTTGGCATTATTGGCTCTGGGGCATTTGGTCGGGGAGATTGTCCCAAATGGTTTGCCGGTTCCATATTTACAAAGAACTTTTTGGACGGAAATCTTCACGCTGTTCTATGTGTTTGCGATGATTTGGGCGGCGATCAACTTTGTGCGCGCCTATCGCCGCATGTTGACGCATCTCGGTCGCCGCCGCATGATCTACCTCATGGCTGGCGCAACTGCCCCAGCTTTGGGATCATATCCATATCTTTTATACGGCTCAAGCATTGCCGCGAGTCACCCGCTCCTTTTTTGGAGCGTTTTACTTATCATCAACATCTTGGTCGCCGCGCTGATCATCGTCATGGCGTACGCGGTGGCGTTCTTTGGCGTCTCCTGGCCAGACCGCGTGATCAAGAGCCGCTTATTCAAATGGATCATGCGCGGTCCCGTCACCGCTTCCACCGCTTTAGCTTTGATGACCGTAGTGCGGCGCGGCGGCGGTTTGCTTGGCTCGCCATATAACGCCTTCGTGCCGCTCACCGTAGTGGCGACAATTTTATTATTGGAGCATCTGATCACTTTTGCCGCGCCAGTTTGGGAACGCTTGCTCTTTTTTGGACGCGACCGGCACGAATTGCAAATGCTTCAAAATATTGAAGAGCGCCTCCTCACGCAGGGAGATTTGCAACAGTTTCTCGAAGCTCTGCTCGCCGCTGTGAGAGATCACCTGCAAGCGCCGGCGGCATTTATCGCCGCCTTGGAAGACGATACCCTCGCTCCGATTGTTATGGCAGGCAACCGCGCTCTGCTCGATCAAGTGGGTCTGACTGAAATTTTGAGCAAGGTCAACGGCAATGCGCGCCATGAATTTCAATGGGGAAATTTTTGGGTTTTGCCTTTGCATCAACAACGCCGCGCCGAAATGGATCGCGATGAAGTTTTGCCGCTCTTGGGCTTGCTTGGCGTCGCCAAGTTGGAAGGCGCGCAACCAATGGAAAACGATCAGCGCGAAGCCTTATGGTTGCTTGCGGATCGCGCCGCCTTAGCGCTAGGCGACCGCCAAATGCAACAGCGCTTCTTCCATTCGCTGGCAGATCTCCAACCGCAGGTTGAAATGATTCAGCGGATGCGCGCCGCTTCGCGTTACGATACCCGCGCCAGCCTCTTGGTAGAGCCAACCCTCGAAGAAGCCGACCTATTCAATTGGGTGCGCGATGCGCTCACGCATTATTGGGGCGGACCCAAACTGACCAA
>JADLCG010000321.1 GCA_020847355.1 Anaerolineales bacterium
GTCGGCGCAGCCAACCAGGTCCTGCGCGCGCGAAATTCCCAGCCCAGCCAAAATGTTTTGGGTTGTTTCGCCCAGGTTGGCAAAGACGTTGACCAGGGCTTGCGTGGCTCGTTCAAAATCACGCGGGGCAAAATGCTTGACTCCGGTCAACATCGCTTCTTCCTTCGTTTCAAGCTGGGTGGTGATGCCCACGTGGCAGGTTCCACTCTGACAGTCCCGACAGATCGTACAGCCGATGGCCACCATCGGCAGAGTCGCAAAGCCAATGCGATTCGCGCCAAGACACATTAACTTCAAGGCATCTGAAGCGGAACGCACGCCGCCGTCGGCCCAGAGTTCCACTTTGCTCCGCAAGCCGGATTCGGTTAAAGCGTAATGCGCTTCGACAATCCCGATTTCAACCGGCAAGCCAACGTGCTTCAAAGAATGCTGACGTGCCGCGCCGGTGCCGCCGTCATAGCCGGTGAGATAGATGATGTCTGCGTCCGCTTTAGCCACGCCAACCGCGATAATGCCAATGCCGGGCACAACAGGAATTTTCACCGCGACACGCGCCTTGGGATTGATGGTTTTTAATTCTTCGATAAATTGAGCCAAATCTTCAATCGAATAAATATCGTGATTGTTGGAAGGCGAGATTAAATCCACGCCAGGCTGGGCATGACGCGCCGCGGCAACTTTTTGCGTCACCTTGCGCGCTGGCAAGTGACCGCCTTCGCCGGGCTTGGCTCCCTGACCAACTTTAATCTCAAGCAAGTTGGTCGCGTTAATCGTTTCGGCGGTAATGCCAAAGCGCCCCGAAGCAATTTGAATGCCGCGATTGAACGGATACTTTCCAAGTAAATCTGGAATTTCGCCGCCCTCGCCATTCAACGAAAGCATGTTCAGGCGATAGGCCGCCTCGGCATACGCGCGATACGCCACTTCGCCTTGCGAACCGAACGACATGGAGGCGATCAAGAAAGGCAGGCTGTGCGAGGTGATGCTCAAATCCACGCTGGCTGGGTCAATGGTTGATTCGTTTTCGGGCTGGCGAAACTCGATGATATTGCGAAGCGCAACTGGCGTTGTAGCGGCGGTCTGATCCACATGCTTTTGATATTCCTCCCAGCCGATCTCGCCCTTGCCCAAGCGCCCAGCCGCCTTCCAAATTTTCGGATAAAAATGATTCACGCGCGCCAGTTCGCCACGCCCTGCCGCGTGGTAAACCGCCTTTCTCGCGCAAATCTCCGTTTCAAGGTCTTGCCAATTCAATCCGCTGGTTTCCGAGCCTGCATAATTCTGCGCGCCCAGCGCCGAGGCGACTTCACGGCTCAGTCCGATACTGGCGAACAAGCGCCCGTAACCGCGCATTTCGTGAATGCCCATCGTGCTGATACATTTTTCCACGCCAGAATGCAGGGCTTTTAGGATGTTCTGCAAATGCGCGGCTTGTTCCTCAGGGTTGGATTCTTTTTCCAGCGCCGTTTCAAACATCAGGTAGGGAACGAGCGCATCCGCGCCCATGCCGATACACATCATCACATCGTGCAGGTGACGAAGCGCGCCGCTCCGCAAAACGATTCCCACCTGACGGCGTAAATTTATGTTTGGCGTCGAAGCGATTAAATTCAAATCAATTTTGCCGTTGCCATCCACGGGCAGGGGCGCTGGCGCGTCCGAAGTTGGGGACTCCATAAAACTCTGGCGCAAAGCCTTGTCAATCACCGCTAAAACCAGAACGGGATCCAGCCAGCCGTTGTCGTTTTGAAATGCGGAAGAATCATCCAACAGAATCAGATTCGCTCCGTTGCGGGCTGAGTCCACCGAGGTCTGCGCGAGGCGTTGTAATCCCTCCTCAACCGACTCGTTGGGCAGAGTCACAGTTTGCAAATGAAGCGCGCGCTCATTGGGAATCTGATCGCGCAGTTGCCGCAGATTGGGCGCAACAGAAAGCAGGCTCGCGGGCAGGGTTGAAAGGCGCGCATCGTCCAACAGGATTGGCGAATTCAAGGCGAACGTTGTGGCGCAATTCAATTCGTTTGGAATCAAAGTCGGGCGAGCGCCAACCAGCGACTGCGTGGAAAAATGTTCGGCTTCGCGCTCGCGGTCAATTGCAGGGTTGGTGACCACCGCCACCGCTTCTTTGAAATAATCTGCGACGTTCTGCCGCTCTTTGGAAAGCGCCGCCAGCGGGCCGTCGTAACCCAGCGAGCCAATTGGGTCGCTTCCATTTTTAGCCAGTTCCACAACCCATTCGCGGTCTTCGCGGCCCCAGCCAAAAGCGGAGAGGCGATTATCCAGCTCAACGGGTTGCGGCTTAACCGCTTCTTCGTTCATTTCTGAATCATGGCGTTCCGCAACCTAAGCCAAACGACTCTTCAGCGTTTCAACCGAGCCAAACCTACGCAGGGTGAGATTCAACATCCGTTGTTGCAAAGTTGGATAGTCCGCCACCTCCACCGACCTGCCGCGATGAATCCGCAGGCGCATCTTCTCGCCAGGCGAAAGCGGCACAGGGTCGAGGAGCATGGTGTCCAAATGATAGACGCCTTTTTCGGAGGAGAAAAAATATTCCTTTTCCGTGTCGCCAAACCACAGCGGGCGCAGACCGAGCGCGTCCACGCTGAAAACGCACTCATCGCCAAAGCGCGAAACGATTCCCGCGGGGCCCTGCGCGAACGGGCCAAACGCCTGACGATAATATTGATAAATCGCCTGCAATTCAGGCGTAAATTTTTCCACCTCGCTTAAGATCGGAGGAAAAGCCAGTTCCAGCGCTTCCGCCAACGTGAAGCGATATTGATGGATTAACGTAGCCAGCAGGCGATCCAAATCCTGCGAGTCGCTTCCGTTGTGAACCAAGTCCACGCCCAGCATGGCGGCTTGCTCCCGCAACCGCGCAATCGTGTTAATCTCGCCGTTGTGACCGAGCAAACTAAACGGCTGACAACGCTCAAAACTGGTGGCGGTGTTCGTGGAGTAACGCGCATGTCCAATGGTGATGACGGTCGTAAAATCTGGATCGCGCAGTTCAGGGTAAAACTGATACAGCGTTTCAATCGAACCGCGGACTTTGTACACCGCCACGTTGCTGGATAGTGAAGCGACGTGCGCGTTGGTCTGCTTTTCAATTTCCAGCGTCAAGTTGAAAAGGGAACGCTCCACATTTTCCAGCGGACCACTGCTCACCAAGCCTGCAATCTGCCACAAATACGGAACCTGCTGACGGGCAGTCTTGCCCAGCGCCTGCGGGCGGGAGTGAATTGGCTTTTCCAACAAAACTTCAATTCCCGCTTCTTGAAACAATTTCAAAATCTTTTTTTGATGCGCTTCAAGTTGCGCGTCTCCATTGGGCAACATCAAATGACCCACAAAAAACCTGCGGTCTTCCGCCAGCCAGCCAGGCTTGCCCGCTTTTTCCAAGGCTTGCGCCCACAACAAACGCGGAATGTCCGTCATCACCCCGCAACCGTCGCCTTCGCCGTTCACTTCCCCACTGCGATGCCCCATAATGCTCAACGCCGTCATCGCGCGTTTCAAATTGCCGTGCGTGGCTTCGCCGTTTTTTCGCACCGAAGCCACCAACGCGCAGGCGTCGCGCTCGTCCAGCCAGGTTTTCACGTCTGGCGCGGTTAACCAGTTGGGCGCATTCAGTTGCGCGTCTGACAAATGCAAACGTTCAGAAATTTGGAGTTGGTTTTTATTTTGCATTTTATTCACCTTACTCTCTTTTATTTTTTTATCAACGGACAATCCTTAAACGCGCATGATATAACAATCAAAAAAAACTTACGCCGCCCATTTGGGTACTTATCAAACAACCAGAGATTACCCAAACGGGTGTTTTTAAAACCATTGACTCATTTCATATTGATAGTAAAATTCTGCCCAATATGTTTAGAGACCGCGCAAGTATCCTCATGCAGGCTAAAGCTAAGCGCCAGCCCAACTCCACAACTTCGGTTGTCGGGTGTGGGCTTGTTGCGGTTATTCAGAACATAAAAAAGGAAAAACGAACTCTGTAGTTTTTTGTGTCTATCTGTCTGCCGTCAAAGCGCTTCCCGACATCGGGAAGCGCTTTTTATTTTGAAATTAGACTCGGAGAGGATTCTTATGCTCGAAATTCTGGATACAACATTACGCGAAGGCGAGCAAACGCCGTACGTCAACTTCAGCGTGGACGAAAAGATTCAAATCGCCAAGCTGTTGGATGCCGTCGGCGTGGAGATGATCGAAGCGGGCGACCCGTCCGTCTCAAAAAACGTCGCCAGCGCGATTGAAAAAATCGCCTCGCTCGGACTTCAGGCTGAGGTGGTCGCCCACAGCATTGCCTCCCGCCCAGGCATTGACCGCGCCAAAGCCTGCGGCGCAGACCGCGTCGCTATCTTCTACGCCACCTCCAAGATTCATTTGGATAGCAAACTGCATCGCACGCAGGAACAAGCCATTGAAATCATCCGCGAGCATATTTGTTATGCAAAAAGTCTGGGCTTGAAAGTCCGTTACACGCCAGAGGACGCCACGCGCACTGAGTTTGAGTTTCTCGTTCAAATTTGCAACGCCGCCATCGAAGCGGGCGCAGACCGAATCAGCTTTGCGGATACATTGGGCATCATGCAACCGCACACCATGCACGAGAGAGTTTCGGCTCTGCGCGAGGTTCTGCTCCCCTGTCAGATGGATTTGCATTGCCACGACGATTACGGACTCGCCTTAGCCAACGCCATGGCAGGGATTCGCGCGGGCGCAAATTGCATCCACACCACAGTCAACGGCTTGGGCGAACGGACGGGCATCCCCGATTTAGCCGAGACGATCCTTTCTTTTCATAATTTGGAGGGCGTGCAAAAATACAACATCCAACCTTTGATGGAACTTTCCAGTTATCTGGAAAAAATTTCTGGCTTCTTCCTTGCGCCCAACAAACCGATTACGGGTCAAAACGCCTTCAGCCACAAAAGCGGAGTACACACCAACGGCGTGTTGAAAGACCCGCGCACCTACGAGCCGTTTGACCCAGCCCTGCTTGGGCGCGAAAGAAAAATTGTGATTGATAAATACACAGGCAAAAGCGCCGTCGCTTCGCGATTGGAAGAATACGGCATCGAGGTCAGCGCCGCCGAGTTGGAAGTCATCGTCTCGCGCATCAAGAACATCGGCGACGAGCGCAAACAACTCTTCGACGCGGATATTTTGGAGATTGCCGAGCAGGTTACGGGTCGGGAGATTGACGTGATCCCACGCGACATCAGCGCGATGTTGATGGTCGAAGTCGAGTCGCATGTGTACACCTCCTCGGTCGTGCGGCGGATGCGCGGGTTCACGAACGTCTCCAGCGTTTACGAAATCACAGGCGACTTTGACATCAGCGCTTTTGTGAATGTCGAAAATGTGATGGCGTTGAATAACCTCATCGAAGAAGTCCGCACCGTGCCAGGCGTAAAACGGACGGATACGAAAATGGTTTTGAAAAAATATAACGGAAGTAAGTAAGCCGTTGGTTGAGTAGCGCCGAAGGCGCGTATCGAAACCAACACTTGAATAAAAAATTGAAATTTGTGGTCTCGATACGAGCGAGAAAAACGCTCGCTCTACTCGACCACCGAAATAAAAGGAGAACCTATGGGCACATTAGTTGAAGAAATTTTTTCGCGCAAAGCGGGCAGGCAGGTGCAAGCGGGCGAAATCGTGTTGTTGGACGTGGACTACATTATGAGTCACGACAATACCACGCCGCTGGCAATCAAAGCCTTTCGTGAAATCGGCAAGCCGATTTTGGACAAGAGCCGCATCGTCATTCACCTGGACCATGCCTACCCCGCCCCAAATGTTTTGGCGGCGGAAAATCACAAAAAGATTATCGAGTTTGTGAAAGAACAGGAACTGCCAAATTTATTGCATCAAGGCGTTTGTCATCAAGTGATGATCGAAGAGGGATTCATCACGCCAGGCGCGATTGTGATCGGAGCGGATTCACACTCCAACACCTACGGCGCGATGGGCGCGTTCGGCGCGGGGCTTGGCTCGACGGAAATTGGCGTCGCCTGGGTGACGGGCAAATGCTGGTTCAAAGTCCCTGAGACGATTCGCGTGGAGTTGAGCGGGCAGACTCAAGCGGGGGTGTACGCCAAAGATGTGATGATTCACATCGCGGGCTTGCTCGGCATGGACGGTGGGACGTATCGCTCGGTGGAGTTCGGCGGCGAATACATCGCCAACCTGCCCATGCACGAACGAATCGTTTTCCCGAACATGTCCACTGAAATCGGCGCGAAATGCGGCTTGATTGCGGCAGATGAAGTGACGATTAACTATCTCGAAAACGAGACCCCAGCCAGAAGGCGCGTCCTGAGCGAGTCGAAGGATCCGTTTGAAGCGTTGCATCCCATCAACCCACGCTATGAACGCATCCTCGAAATTGACGTATCCGCTTTGACTCCGCAAGTGGCTTGTCATCCCGATGTGGATAACGTCAAGCCGTTGACCGAAGTGGAAGGCTTGGACGTGCATGAAGTGTACATCGGCACTTGCACAAACGCGCGCTATGAAGATTTGGAAATTGTGGCGAACATGCTCAAGGATAAAAAAGTCAATCCGTTGGTGCGCGTGATCGTCACGCCTGCCAGCGACCGCATTTACAAGAAAGCGCTGAAAAACGGCTTGATTGAAATTTTGATGGACGCGGGTTGCACGGTGACGGGTTCTGGTTGCGGCGCGTGCATTGGTCGGCATGGCGGAATCCTCGCGCCAGGCGAACGCGCATTGACCACGATGAATCGCAATTTCATTGGTCGCATGGGAAGCCCGCTTTCGGAAATTTATCTGGCGTCGCCCGCCACTGCCGCCGCCACCGCGCTCACGGGAAAAATCACAGACCCGCGCGGGATTTTAGTTTAATCATGTCATTGCGAGGAGCGCTCTTGTTCTTCGCGACGAAGCAATCTCCAATTTAATCAGGAGATTGCTTCGGGCGAAAGTGCATCGCCCTCGCAACGACATAAAACACAAAGGAGATTACCCACCATGGGAAAAGCTTGGACGTTTGGCGAAAACATGAACACGGATGAAATCATCCCTGGTCGTTACAACATTACGATTGACCCCGTTGAACTTGCAAAAAATGTTTTTTGCGAAGTCAAACCCGAATATGCAAAGACCGTCAAACCTGGCGACGTGATTGTCGGCGGGCAAAACTTCGGATGCGGCTCTTCGCGCGAACACGCGCCGATTGCCATCAAAGGCTCACAGGCAAAATGTATCATCGCGCCGTCGTTTGCCAGAATCTTTTTTCGCAACGCCATCAACATCGGCTTGCCAATTTTGGAATGCCCCGAAGCCGTTGCGGACATCACCGAAGGCGACGACGTGGACGTGAATTTATCCACTGGCGAAATTTTCAATCGCGCCAACGGTCATCGCTATCAAGCGCGCGCGCTCCCCGATTTCGTTTTGAAAATTGCGGAGGCGGGCGGCATCGTCAACTTTTTGAAAACGCACGACATTCAGGATTTGCTAAATTAAATGTCATTGCGAGGAGCGCTCTTGTTCTTCGCGACGAAGCAATCCCCTTGCTAAGTTGGAGATTGCTTCGGGCGAAAGTGCATCGCCCTCGCAACGACATGGAAATGATCATTATGACTTATAAAATCTGTCTGCTCCCTGGCGATGGCATCGGTCCCGAAGTCATCGCTTCGGCAAAGGATGTCTTATCCGCATTGCCCATTCACTGGGATTTCATCGAATGCGGAATCGGATTCGGCGAATACCAACGCTCAAACTCGCCTCTGCCTGATTCAACGCTTCAGGCAATTCGCCACGCCTCAGCCGCGCTCTTCGGCGCCGTCACCACGCCGCCCAACCTCCCGAATTATTTTTCGCCCGTCGTGCGGATGCGCCAGTCGCTCGATTTATATGCTAATCTGCGCCCATGCAAATCCATTCCGCACGAATCCTCCAAAGCAAACATTGACCTGCTCATCGTCCGCGAAAATACGGAGGGATTGTATTCGGGCATCGAGCGGATCGAAGATAACGGCGACAAAGCCATCACTGAACGAGTCGTCACGCGCAAAGGCTCGGAGCGGATCATCCGCAAAGCGTTTGATCTGGCGCAACAAACCAAGCGTAAAACCGTCCACGTCGTCCACAAAGCCAACGTACTTCGCCAAACCTGCGGACTCTTCCGCGCGGTGGCGTTGGAAATCGCCAAAGAATATCCCGCCATCCAGATGATTGAAATGCTCGTGGATACCTGCGCGATGGAATTGATCCGCGCGCCTGAGCAATTTGAAGTCATCGTCACTACAAATCTATTCGGCGACATCCTCAGCGACGAAGCCTGTATGTTCGTCGGCGGGCTGGGCGTCGCCGCTTCGGGCAACATCGGCGCGAATGTCGCAGTCTTCGAGCCAGTGCATGGGAGCGCGCCGCCGCTGGTTGGCACGGGCAAAGCGAATCCAATCGCCACCTTCCTCGCCGCCAGCATGATGTTGGACTATCTCAACGAAGCCGAATCCGCCACGAGATTGCGCCGCGCCGTTTCAGCCTGCATCGCCGCCAAAGAATCCACGCCCGATTTGGGCGGCAATTTATCAACCAGCGAAGTGACAAAGAAAGTAATTGAAAGAATTAATTATTAACCGATGGTCGAGTAGACGCGAGCGGTAGCGAGTGTCGTATCGAGGCCATCAAGTAACAAGTAAACAGAAAATTATTTATACACTGGTGGTTTCGATACGTCGCATAGAGCAAGTGCGCGACTACTCAACCACCGAGTTGAACTAAAAAAGGAGCCTCCCATGAAAACTCGCCTCGGATTTTTATACACCCGCTTGCGCGCCGAAGAAAAATATTTATTGGAAGAATTTGAAAAACGCGACGATATAGAAGTCGTCCGCATCAATGACGGCGACCAATTCTTCGACATCCACAAACTCCCCGCAGAGATTGACGTGCTTTTCGAGCGCTCCATCTCCTACTCACGCGGGTTGTACATCTCGCGCATCTTTGAAGCGCATGGCATTCCCGTCGTCAATTCGTCGTCCGTTGCCGAAATTTGCGGCGACAAATATGTCACCAGTCAATTGCTCGCCAAGAACGGCATCCCAACTCCCAGAGTATTGATGGCTTTCGACGAAGAATCAGCCCTCAGCGCGATTGAAGCGTTGGGCTATCCCTGCGTGTTGAAACCCGTCGTCGGGTCGTGGGGTCGCCTGCTCGCCAAAGTCGAAAATAAATCGCAAGCCGAATCGTTGATCGAACATAAATCTTCGCTGGGAGTCAATCATCAGGTTTTTTACATTCAAGAATACATCAACAAACCTGGGCGGGATATTCGCGCCTTCGTCATCGGCGACGAATGTATCTGCGCCATCTATCGCTCCTCCGAAAATTGGATCACCAACACCGCGCGCGGCGGCGTCGCAACCAATTGCCCCGTCACCGATGAAATGGCGGAAATTTGTCATCGCGCCGCCAAAGCCATCGGCGGCGGTTTGCTCGCGCTCGATCTATTTGAAACCGAAAATGGATTCACCATCAACGAAGTCAATCACACGATGGAGTTTCGCAACAGCATCGCCACCACAGGCGTGAACATCCCGCAAAAAATGATTGAATACGTTTTACAAAATGTCAGACAAAAAGTTTAGCATTTTATAATTTTCGTTGACTAGACAAGTGACAAAGGGTACAATCTCGACGATTTCAAAAACAGGTGTCCATGTCCATTTATAAATTTATCATCCAAACCAAACGCGACACTCGGGAGGCGGGGTATTTAAAAGATGCCCACGCCCTCGGGTTTCAGCGCTTAAAAAACGTCACCGTTCAAGACCTTTATTTTATTGAGGGCCAACTTTCGCAGGCAGGATTGCAAGAGTTGGCTCTCAAACTTTTTACCGACCCCGTGACTCAATCCGCTGAGTGGGATGAACTACCCGCGCCTCCTTCCCCGCCCCAGCCTGATTCAGTTATTCTGGAAGTTTCGCTCCGCCCAGGCGTCACCGACTCGGTCGCCGAGCAAATCGTCCGCGCCGCGCACGAAATCGGCATCCACGGAGTCCGCCGCGTCGCCACGGGTCAACGCTTCATCCTTCAATTTGATTCATCCGTTTCAATCCGTGAATCTGTGACAGAGTCCGTTGATAAAAAATCCGTTTCTATCCGTGAATCCGTGTCAGAGTCCGCTGACGACATCATCCGCTTATCCGCTTCCCTATCCGCTAACCTGCTTGCCAACAACGTCATCCAACACTGGACCATCGGCGCGATCGAACCCTCATTTCCAGAAGAAGTTGAATCGAGCGGCGCGGTTGAAATCATCCCCATCCGCGAATTATCCGAAGCTGAATTATTATCGCTTTCCAAAGAACGTCGCGCCGCATTGGATTTAGCGGAAATGAAAGCCATCCAAAATTATTTCATCGCCGAAAAACGCGACCCCACCGACGTGGAATTTGAAACCATCGCCCAAACGTGGAGCGAGCATTGTGTGCATAAGACGTTTAAGGCCAAGATAACCCTCACCCCATCCCCTCTCCCTGAGGGAGAGGGGCGCAGGGGTGAGGGCGAAATTGATTCGCTTATCAAAACCTACCTCAAATCCGCCACCGACAAAATCGCCGCCCCGTGGGTTATCTCCGCCTTTGTAGATAACGCGGGCATCATTGACTTTGACGACGAATACGAAATTTCATTCAAAGCCGAAACGCACAATCACCCATCCGCCATTGAACCGTTCGGTGGCGCAAACACAGGCGTCGGCGGAGTCATCCGCGACGTGCTGGGCGTATCCGCGAAACCAATTGCCAATACGGATGTCTTGTGCTTTGGTCCACAGGATTTAGATCCAACAACTTTACCCGATGGCGTGTTACATCCGCGCAGAATTCAATCGGGCGTAGTGGCGGGCGTGCAAGATTATGGAAATAAAATCGGCATCCCCACCGTCAACGGGGCGATTCTTTACGATGAGGGCTACACCGCCAATCCGCTGGTCTTTTGCGGATGTGTTGGCATCGCGCCCAAAGGAAAGCATAAAAAGAATCCGCAGGTTGGGGATAGGGTTGTCATCCTCGGCGGCAGAACTGGGCGGGACGGATTACGCGGCGCGACATTTTCCTCCATGACGATGGACGCGCAAACTGGCGAAGTGGCTGGCGCGTCCGTTCAAATTGGCGACCCCATCACCGAAAAAGGGCTGATAGACGTCATCGTCCGCGCTAGAGATTTGAATCTCTACAACGACATCACCGATTGCGGCGCGGGCGGGCTATCCTCCGCGGTTGGCGAAATGGCTTCATCCATTGGCTGTGATGTGGATTTGACCAAAGTCCGCTTGAAATATGCGGGGCTCGCCCCCTGGGAAATTTGGCTCTCCGAAGCGCAAGAACGGATGGTCGTGGCAGTCGCTCCCGAAAAAATCTCCGCGTTACAAAAATTATGCGATACCTTCAACACCGAACTAACGGATATTGGTTCGTTTACAGGAAACGGCGCGCTCATCGTCCGCTATGGCGAAAAAACTGTCGTGAACATGAACAACGAATTCCTGCACGACGGCATTCCGCAAAGACAATTAAAGGCGATAATCGAAAAACCGACATTCGATAATCGAACATTCGAGTCTCGAATATCGAATATCCAGGAACATCTACTCTCCCTGCTCTCCTCCCCCAACGTCGCCAGCAAATCATCCGTCATCCGCATTTACGACCATGAAGTGCAAGGCGGCACAGTCATCAAACCATTAACGGGTGTTGAAATGGATGCGCCATCTGATGCCGCCGTCATCAAGCCGATTGGCACAAAAGGCGTAAAAGGGATTGCCCTATCAAATGGCATAAATCCCGAACTGGGAAAACGCGACGCCTATCAAATGGCTTGGTCTGTAATAGACGAAGCGATTCGCAACGCCGTGGCAGTTGGCGCTGACCCTGAACGGATTGCCATCCTCGACAATTTCTGCTGGGGCGACCCGCTTCGACCTGAAACGCTCGGCTCATTGGTCGAAGCCTGTCGTGGTTGCCATGATGCCGCGCTCTTCTATCAAACGCCGTTCATCAGCGGAAAAGATTCGCTCAATAACGAATATCTCGGCGCGGACGGACTACGCCATGCCATTCCGCCCACCTTATTAATCTCCGCCATCGGCATTGTGCCAGACATCAACAAAGCCATCAGCATGGATTTGAAAGAAGCCAACAACTTAATCTATCTCATCGGTGATTTCAAATCCGTTTTTATCCGCGAATCCGTTTCAGAGTCCGTTTACAAATCCGTTTCCATCCGTGAATCCGTTTCACCATCCGTTCCCAAATCCGCTTTGCAAGTGTACAAAGCCTTACACCAAACCATCAACAACGGATACGTCAAATCCGCACATGATTTGAGCGAAGGCGGGCTTGCGATTGCCATTGCAGAGATGTGCATTGGCGGTCGTCTCGGCGCGGAAATAAATTTTGAAACATCAGACCTATTCAATGAAGTCAACGGATGTTTGCTCGTAGAAATCCGTCCAACGGATGCACCTGCTTTTGAAAAGCAATTTGCAAACCTTCCGCTCAACAAAATTGGTCAAGTGACAGAAAACCCAATTCTCAAACTTAGCGACACTGAAATTCCAGTCAAGGAACTTGTCCATGCTTTCAACCCTCAAAACTAATCCCTACTCTCCAGTCTCTAACTTATGAAACCAAAAGCCCTCGTCCTCCAAGCCCATGGCTCCAACCGCGATTTTGACGTGATGGATGCGCTGACTCTCGCAGGCGCAGATGCGATTGGCGTCCCGTTAAATGAATTGCGAAATAAAAAATCGCTTCTCGCGGACTTTCAACTGCTCGTTGTGCCTGGAGGCTTCTCCTACGCAGACGCTTTAGGCGCAGGAAAATTATTGGCGCAAGATTTATCCGCATACTTTGCGGACGAAGTCTCCGCGTTTGTGGAGGCTGGCAAACCCGTCATCGGAATTTGCAACGGCTTTCAAGCGCTGGTCAAAGCGGGGATACTGCCTGGGGAGCAGAAGCAACTACAAGTCAAGAATGAAGCGAAGATTGCTTCGGGCAACGAACGCCCTCGCAATGACATAGTCACATTGACGTTTAACGCCGAAGGTCATTTTGAATGTCGCTGGATCAATCTCAAATCAGTTTCGCAAAATTGCATCTGGACAAAAGATTTGGATGAAGTCATCACCTGCCCGATTGCGCATGGCGAAGGAAATTTTCAATCCGTTGAGAATATTGCCAGCGAACATATCGCGTTGATTTATGTCAACGCGGATGGTTCATCCGCAAATGGCGTTTATCCGATAAACCCAAATGGCTCGACGCTGGATATTGCGGGAATTACAAATGCAAAAGGTAATGTATTGGGATTGATGCCGCATCCTGAAAATCATATTTACAATTGGCAACATCCGCGCCACACACGCGGAGCGACCAGCGGAAGCGGGCTGAAGTTGTTTGAAAACGGCGTGAAGTATGCGAGAGGACTGTAACCATGATTTCGCAAAATGAACTGTTGAGATTGATTCCGCAAGCGCTGAACGAAACGAATTTACCGCTCGCAGGAAAACAAACGGGCAAGGTGCGCGATTGGTATGAATTACCCAACGGACAACGCTTGATTATCACAACGGATCGGTTATCTGCATTCGATAGAATTTTGGCAAGCGTTCCATACAAAGGGCAAGTGTTAAATCAACTTTCCGCTTGGTGGTTTGAAGGAACGAAAGATATTATTCCGAATCATCTCATTTCAATTCCAGACCCCAATGCGGCGATTGTGCAAAAAGTAAACCCATTGCAAGTGGAAGTCATCGTGCGCGGATATATCACAGGCGTAACTTCTACTGCTTTATGGCATCGCTATTCTTTGGGCGAACGGAATATTTATGGTTATGATTTTCCCGAAGGCTTACAAAAAAATCAAAAACTACCTGAGCCGATTATCACGCCAACCACCAAAGGCGGCGAAACAGGGCATGACGAGCGATTAACTTGCGCGGAAGTCGTTGAGAAAAAAATCCTTGACGAAACAATTTGGAATCAAGTGCAAAGCGCCGCGCTCGCCATCTTCAAACGCGGGCAGGAAGTAGCCGCAAAAGCAGAATTGATTTTAGTAGACACCAAATACGAATTTGGCTTAACTGATGATGGCAAAGTCATGTTGATTGACGAAGTTCACACGCCTGATTCATCGCGCTTCTGGCGCGCGGAAGCCTATCAAAGATTTTTTGACGAAGGCAAAGAGCCAGAAAATTTCGACAAAGAATTTATCCGCATTGCGTATGCGGATAAAGGCTATCGCGGCGACGGAGAAATCCCCTCCATGCCCGACGATTTGTGGACGTCCGCCTCGCGCAGATACATCGCCATCTATGAAATGCTGACGGGCAAAACGTTCAAACCTGGCAGTTATCCGATTGAAGAGCGGCTCATCAAAAATTTAGAACAAGCGGGAGTCAAATGAATCCGCTAATCGCCGTCATCATGGGTTCCAAGTCCGACTGGGAAACGATGGAACATGCCGCAAAAATTCTTGACGATTTCAAGATTCCCTACGAAGTGAAAATTGTTTCCGCGCATCGCACACCCGATTTGTTATTTCAATTTGCAGAGTCCGCGCACGAACGCGGCATCGAAGTCATTATTGCAGGCGCGGGCGGCGCGGCACATCTACCTGGCATGACCGCCGCCAAAACGCATCTGCCCGTGTTGGGCGTGCCTATTCAATCGAAGGCGCTCAACGGAATGGATTCGCTTCTATCCATTGTGCAAATGCCTGCGGGCGTTCCCGTCGGCGCATTGGCAATCGGCAAGGCGGGCGCGGTCAATGCGGCTCTGCTGGCATCTGCTATCGTTGCAAATAAACATAACGAATATCTCAAAGCCTTGCTTGAGTATCGCGCCAAACAAACGCAAAATGTTTTGGATAATCCAAATCCGCGGGAAGATAACGGACGATGAGTCACATTGGTGTTTTAGGAGCGGGACAACTTGGACGAATGCTTGCCTTAGCGGGATATCCGCTCGGACATCGCTTCCGCTTCTTCGACCCCGCTTCGGACTCACCCTCCAGCCTGCTCGCTGACCATTTGGCATTCGACTACGCTGATACATCCGCTCTTGAAAAGTTTGCGCACGGCTTGGATGTAGTCACCTATGAATTTGAGAACGTGCCAGTGGAAACAGTTCGTTATCTTGAAAAATTCGCTCCAGTGTACCCGCCAGCGATTGCTTTGGAAAAAGCGCAAGATAGATTTGTTGAGAAGTCTTTTTTTCGAGAGTTGGGGATACCGACGCCGAAATTCACCATAAACGGACTTTCTCACGGACTCACGGATGAAAACGGACTTAATAAACAG
This sequence comes from Anaerolineales bacterium, assembly GCA_020847355.1. Classification (GTDB taxonomy): domain Bacteria; phylum Chloroflexota; class Anaerolineae; order Anaerolineales; family Villigracilaceae; genus Villigracilis. Next base: position 15,350 of record JADLCG010000321.1, read on the forward strand.
ACTCTGTCACGGATACACGGAGAAAAACGGACGTTGGACGAAGTTGAATTTCCTGCCGTGTTGAAGACTCGGCGGATGGGGTATGACGGTAAGGGGCAGGCGGTTGTACATTCGGAAGCGGAGTTAATAAGCGGACTCTCTCACGGAAACACGGACAAAAACGGACAAGCGGATGGTTTGATTTTGGAGGAGTTTGTTTCTTTTGACCGTGAGTTATCTATTATTGCTGTGAGAAATAAATCTGGGGACGTGAAATTTTACCCGTTGATTGAAAATCATCATCGTGATGGGATTTTGAGGTTATCGCTTGTAACAGGGAATATTTCTTCAGATTTACAAAAACAGGCGGAAGGATATGCAACGAAGGTTTTATCCGCTTTGAATTACATCGGCGTGTTGACGATTGAGTTTTTTGAGAAGGATGGTCGCTTGCTGGCAAATGAAATGGCGCCGCGAGTTCACAACAGCGGGCATTGGACGATTGAGGGTAGCGCCACGTCGCAGTTTGAGAATCAGGTTCGGGCGGCGACAGATGCGCCGCTGGGGAGCACGAATCCGCTGGGGGTGTGTGCGATGGTCAATTTGATTGGAAATCTTCCAGACGCGACATCCATCTTGAAGATTGAAGGCGCGCATTTGCATTTGTACGACAAAGAACCGAGAGCAAAACGGAAGCTGGGTCACATCACGTTTGTTGAAAAAGATATGGAAACTCTGCAAAAGAAAATTGATTTGGTAAAGGAAGCGTATGAATTATTTTGACGAATCGCCAAAAGAAGAATGCGGCGTAATTGGAATCTTTGCGCCGAATGAAGATGTGGCGCGCATGACGTTTTTTGGTTTGTACGCTTTGCAACATCGCGGACAGGAAGCGGCGGGCATGGCGGTTGCGGATGGTCAGGTCATCACGATGCACAAAGGCGTTGGCTTGGTTTCGCAAGTTTTTACGCCAAACGTAATGACCGACTTGAAAGGTCATTACGCGATTGGACACACGCGCTATTCGACAACAGGCTCGTCGCTATTGCGCAACGCTCAACCTTTTATGATTGAAACCATGCACGGTCCGCTGGCATTGGCGCATAACGGGAACTTAATTAATTCAGCGGAATTGCGCAATGAATTAATGGAGCAAGGCGTTGGCTTTTCATCAACATCCGACACCGAAGTGATGACCATGATGTTGGCGCGGAACGGCGGCGCGACATGGGAAGAACGGATAAAAACCGCAATGGCAAAATGGATTGGCGCTTATTCGCTGGTCATTTTGACGCGCGATTGTGTGTATGCGGTGCGCGACCCGTGGGGATTTCGTCCGCTGTGCATTGGCTTGCTACCAAGTGGCGGACATGCTGTGGCGTCCGAAACAGGCGCGTTACAAACTTTGGGATGTGAAGCGATCCGCGATGTGAAGCCTGGCGAGGTGGTTTCATTATCGAATAGCGCGTTGAAAGTAATGCAAGCGCTTCCAACAGTTAAGCCATCGGCGATGTGTGTGTTTGAACATATTTATTTTGCGAGACCCGACCAAACTTGGGATGGAATCAACGTGCATCATGTGCGCCAGCGATTGGGGGAGGAATTGGCGCGGGAAGTGGTGAACGGATGGGAAGCGGATAAGCGGATGGAGGTAGTGGATGGGGAAACGGAGAAACGGATAGCGGATGGGTTTGCGGATGTGGTGATTCCTGTGCCTGATTCTTCTGTGCCTGCGGCGATTGGGTTTTCACATGTGAGTGGAATTCCCTATAACGATGGGTTTATTAAGAATAGATATGTGGGTAGAACATTTATTGAGCCGACGGATTCATTGCGTAAGCGCGGTGTGGCGTTGAAGTTCAATGTCATTAATGAAAACGTGCGCGGTAAGCGGGTTGTAATGATTGACGATAGCATTGTGCGCGGAAATACAACGGGTCCTCTCATTAAACTACTAAAAAACGCTGGCGCGAAAGAAGTGCATGTGGCGATTACTTGTCCGCCAATTGCGCATCCTTGTTTTATGGGCGTGGACATGGGCAAATACGAAGATTTAATTGCGCACAAAAGAACCGTGGATGAAATTCGAGAGTTTGTGGGAGCGGATAGTTTGTATTATTTATCCGTAGATGGCATGATGAAAGCCCTTCAACGGAAAGACGGGTTTTGTCAGGCATGTTTTACGGGGCAGTATCCAATTCCAGTAGACGCGAAGTCAGCCAAGACGGGGTTTGAGAGGGCGACGAAGTAAGGGTAACGGATGGGAAGCGGATAAACGGATGTAAAGAACGGATGAGATGAGGCAGAAGGTATGAATATATTAATCATTGGCTCTGGCGGACGGGAACATGCGTTGGCGTGGAAGGTTGCTCAATCACCACGATTGAGCAAGTTATATATCGCGACTGGAAATGCGGGCACAAGAGTGTGTGGCGAAAATATCTCCATAGATATTAGCAACCATTCATCCGTTGTAAATTTGTGCAAAGAAAAGCGGATTGACTTAGTGATTGTGGGTCCAGAAATCCCTCTGGCGGACGGCTTGGTGGACTCGCTATCAGATGCAAACATCCGTTGTTTTGGACCGAACCGAGCCGCGGCGGAGATTGAAGCCTCTAAAGTTTTTTCGAAAAAATTTATGGCGCGGAATCAAATCCCAACGGCGCGGTACGCTTCGTTTTCAAGTTTTGAAGAAGCAGTTAAATATTTGCGGACGATTGATTACCCAATTGTCATCAAGGTATCAGGATTGGCGGCGGGCAAAGGGGTGATATTGCCAGATACGGATGATGAAGCCGAAGCGACACTCAAGTCCATTTTGAACGATAAAGCTTTTGGGAATGCAGGCAATGAAGTTGTCATTGAAGAACGGATAAGCGGGCAAGAAGTTTCGTTAATGGTTTTTTCGGATGGAACAAATTGCGTGCCAATGGTTGCCGCTCAAGACCACAAACGCTTGTTGGACAACGATGAAGGTCCGAACACAGGCGGCATGGGGGCTTACGCGCCTGCGCCCATATTTACAAAAGATTTGCTGAATGAAGCGCTTGAAAATGTATTGCAACCAACCATTGATGGAATGCGAAACGAGGGCAGGAAATTTATTGGCGTATTGTACGCTGGGCTAATGCTCACAAAAAACGGCATCCGCGTATTGGAATTTAATTGTCGCTTCGGCGACCCAGAAACTCAAGTTGTGCTTCCATTACTGGATACGGATTTGCTTGATATTGCAGACGCTTGTATTGATGGAAAATTGAAAGACATTGAAATCAAATGGAAAAACGAAGCGGCGGTTTGTGTAGTATTGGCAAGCAAAGGCTACCCCGAAAAAGTTGAAAGCGGAAAAGTTGTAACCTTTGCAGAGTTATCGGACAATACAATTTGTTTCCATGCAGGGACAAAAACGGATGACAATGAAGAAATTGTCACTTCTGGCGGGCGCGTGTTTGGATTGACGGCTTGGGCAAATAGTATTCACAATGCTGTGGAAAAAGTTTATTCTAATATTGATAAAGTTTCATTTGAAGGCGTACAATATCGAAGGGATATTGCGCGAAAAGCCTTGCCATAAACGGACTCTGTCACGGACACACGGAATAAAACGGACTTCGGCAAGCGGGCTCTGTCACGGACACACGAAATAAAACAGGCTTTGGCAAGCGGGCTCTATCACGAATACACGGAATAAAACGGACTTTGGCAAACAGACTTTATCGCAGACTCACGAATTAGAAACGGACTTGATTATGATAAAAGAAAAAACTGGCTTAGTAAAAACTCCCTTGGATGATTTGACTTATAAAGTCAATGGTCTTGCAATGCAAGTGATGCGAGAATTGCGCTCAGGACACAAGGAAGAATTTTATCAACGCCGATTGGTTGAGTTATGTCTCAAGGCAGGGTTGAAAGCAGAAATGGAGAAGCGTGTTGAGGTTTGGATTAATGAATCTCTCGTTGGCTATCTTTATCTTGACGTATGGATTGAAGACTCTCTTGTGGCTGAATGTAAAGCTTTAAGTCACGATTTAACAAACCATGAATTACATCAAGTTTTGGTTTATCTTGCCGCGACAGGAAGTCCAGTAGGGATGTTATACAACTTCGGAAAATCAACATTAGAATTTAAAAGAGTTCTTAGACCTGTGAGTATGCAAGACTGGCAAAAATATTTATATCGTGTTATTTGGACACCGCCAGGCGTAACACTTCCTCCCGAAGATTCACTTTCTCCCAGTACTCCAATCCGTTTTTCAGTCATCAGCGATTTTTCTAACCAGCCCGCTGTCATTCCATCCGTTTCTATCCGTGATTCCGCAACAGAGTCCGTTGATAAGTCCGCTCCAGTTCGTGATTCCGCGACAGAGTCCGCTTATAGTTCTTCAGGCGTAGACATTGACGCAGGCAACCGCGCCGTTGACTTGATGAAGGATGCCGTCAAATCAACATACAACGCTTCTGTCTTAGCGGGAATTGGTTCTTTCGGCGGATTATTTGACGCTTCACTCTTGAAAGAAATGAAATCGCCTGTATTAGTCGCTTCAACGGATGGCGTTGGCACAAAAGTTAAACTCGCCGCATCCGTTGGAAGGTATCGCGGTATCGGGCATGACATTGTCAATCACTGTATCAATGATATTCTGGTACAAGGCGCAAAACCCTTGTTCTTCATGGATTATTTTGCAACATCAAAATTAAATCCCGAACAAACTGCGGAAGTGGTCACTGGCATTGCCGAAGCTTGCAAAGAATCGGGAGTGGCATTGCTCGGTGGCGAAACTGCCGAAATGCCTGGCGTGTATCAGCCAAACGAATTTGACGTTGCAGGAACAATCGTCGGCGTGTTGGAAAGAAGCGAAATTCTTCCAAGAAAAAACATCCAAGCAGGTGATATCTTAATCGGAATCAAATCTAGTGGACCGCATACCAACGGATATTCACTCATTCGTAAAATCTTTGCCAACATTTCGCTAGATACAGTTTTGCCAGAAACCAACTTAACGCTTGCAGATATGTTACTGACGCCCCATCGTTCCTATTATTCAATTCTTCAATCCGTACTTTCTGAAATCAAAGGACTGGCTCACATCACTGGCGGCGGATTCATCGAAAACATTCCGCGCGTTTTACCAGAATATCTTGATGCCAACATTCAACTTGGCTCATGGGAAATGCCTTCATTATGGAATTTCATTCAACAAACAGGCGAGATTGACACAAACGAGATGTATCGCGTCTTCAACATGGGAATCGGCATGATTATCATTACAGATAAAACATCCGCCTCCAAAATTCAAAACCAAATCCCCGAAAAAACTTTTGTCATTGGCGAGTTAGTTCAAGGCGTAAAGAAAGTAAATCTAACAACTTGAAAATCCGTTTTATCCGTGAGTCCGCGATAAAGTCCGTTTACCAAGTCCGTTTCCAATCCGTGAATCCGTGACAGAGTCCGTTTACCAAATCCGTTTCCAATCCGTGAGTCCGTGACAGAGTCCGTTTACCAAAGTCCGTTACCAAGGAATTACCCCATGCCCTCCTCCCTCCCCCTCCGCTACGGAGCCAACCCACAGCAAGCCCCAGCGCGCGTCTTCATGCCATCCGATATTGATTTGCCCATATCCGTACTCAATGGCTCGCCAGGCTATATCAATCTGTTAGATGCATTGAATTCATGGCAACTCGTTCGTGAATTAAAGCAAGCGCTCAACTTACCCGCCGCCGCTTCGTTCAAACATGTCAGCCCTGCGGGTGTCGCTGTCGCGAATCCGTTATCCGATGTTTTGAAGAAAGCATATTTTGTTGATGACCTCGAACTTTCTCCGCTAGCCACAGCCTACGCGCGTGCGCGCGGCGCAGACCGTTTATGTTCGTTCGGAGATTTCATTGCCTTATCCGACACTGTTGATGTTTCCACTGCAAAATTAATCGCGCGTGAAGTTTCCGATGGCGTGATTGCGCCCGCTTACGAAAACGATGCCTTAGAGATTCTCAAAGCCAAGAAAAACGGCAAGTACGCAATCGTGCAAATTGACCCATCTTATGAACCGCCCTCAAATCAAGAAGTGCGCGAAGTCTTTGGCATCCGCTTCGAGCAACATCGCCACGACCGCCTTGTTACGCCGAATGATTTTACAAACATCGTCACCACAAAAAAAGATTTACCCGCATCCGCAATTCGAGATTTAACCATTGCATGGGTTACGCTCAAATACACTCAATCCAATTCTGTTTGTTTTGTCACGGATGGTCAAGCCATCGGCGTTGGCGCGGGTCAGCAATCGCGCGTGCATTGCGTGCGCCTCGCTGGTCAAAAAGCGGATTTGTGGTGGCTTCGTCAGCATCCCGCCGTTTTGGTTTTGCCTTTCAAAACAAATATCAAACGCCCAGACCGCGATAACGCCATTGACCAATTTTTACGCGACGATATAACTGATAACGAAAAAGCAGATTGGACGAACATCTTCGTTCACACGCCCCGACAGCTAACTCCGTCCGAAAAACTTGAGTGGCTCTCCCAGCTTGACTCTACTACTCTCGGCTCCGACGCCTTCTTCCCCTTCCGCGACTCAATTGACCGCGCATCCGCAAGTGGCGTGAAATACGTTTTACAACCAGGCGGCTCAAACCGCGACGAATCCGTCATCCAAGCCGCCAATGAATACGGCATGACGATGATCTTCTCTGGCGTAAGATTGTTCCATCACTAATTATGACTTCTCGCCTCGTCGTCCTCATCTCTGGAAACGGATCAAATTTACAAGCGATTCTCGATGCTTGTAAATTTGAAGAATTTCCCGCATCCGTTGTATCCGTTATCTCCAATAAAGCAGATGCTTATGGGCTAATCCGCGCAAAAAATACAAACGTAGAGGCAATTCATTTTCCAAAACAACAAGATGAATCTCGCCAAGAATATGACGCCCGCTTGGCGCAACTCGTCGCCGCAAAGCAACCTGATTACATCATCCTCGCAGGCTGGATGCGAATCTTGACTTCATCATTCATCAACTGCTTTCCCAACAAAATAATCAATCTTCACCCCGCTCTGCCGAATACATTTCCAGGAACCCACGCCATCGAACGCGCCTACGAAGCCTATCAAAAAGGAGAAATAAATCACACAGGCGTCATGGTTCACCTCGTCCCCGACGAAGGCATTGACGACGGACCTCTGCTCGCCAAACAAGAAATCAATTTTATTCCAAACGAATCGCTTGCAGAGTTTGAAGCTCGCGTTCACCAAACAGAACATTACCTTCTGATTGAAACCCTCAAAAATCTACTCACCAACAAAATCCGTTTCATTCCGTGAGTCCGTGATAAAGTCCGTTTACAAAATCCGTTTTCATCCGTGTATCCGTTACAAAGTCCGTTTACAAAAAATCCGTTTCATTCCGTGAATCCGTTACAAAGTCCGTTTACAAAAAATCCGTTTCATTCCGTGAATCCGTGACTGAGTCCGCTTACCAAAATCCGCTTTATTCCGTGAGTCCGTGAAAGAGTCCGTTTACAAAAATCCGTTACCCAAAAAGGAACTTACCTCATGCCCACCGCCATCCTCTCCGTCCACAATAAAACTGGAGTACTCGAATTCGCCCACTCCCTCGCCTCCCTCGGCTGGACTCTGCTCGCCTCTGGCGGCACCGCCAAACTCCTGCGCGACAACGGATTATCCGTTACCGAAGTTGCCGATTACGCCAAATCCCCCGAAATCCTCGGCGGAAGAGTCAAAACGCTACACCCCGCCATTCATGGCGGTCTCCTCGCCCGCCCCACAGAGGAAGACCATCAACAGCTACTAAACCTCGGCTGGGATTTCATTGACCTCGTCGCCGTCAACTTATATCCATTTGAAGAAACCATCGCCAAGCCCAACGTCACCTATGCGGACGCCATCGAAAATATAGACATCGGCGGCGTCACCCTCATCCGCGCCGCCGCAAAAAACCACGAACGAGTAACGCTAATTTGCGACCCAACCGATTACAATTCCGTACTGCAAGAACTACAGGCTGGCAATATTTCCGCCGCAACCCGTCAGAAACTCGCCGTCAAAGGCTTCGCCTCCACTGCACACTACGACAATGCCATTCATAATTACTTAAATCAACAATCAAAAGCCTAAATCCGTTTTCATCCGTGCATCCGTTTTGCGAAGCAATCCGTTACCAAAGTCCGTTTTAGTCCGTGAATTCGTGATAAAGTCCGCTTACTAAAAGGAGAATTAAATGAACGAAGAACTATTCGACCGCTACAACTCACTCACCTTCGACGATGTCCTCATCGTCCCAGGCTACACCGAAGTATTGCCCAACGAAACCGACATCAAAGTTCAACTCACGCCCACAATCCAACTCAACATCCCGATTCTTTCCGCCGCCATGGACACCGTCACCGAAGCGCGTTTAGCCATCGCTTTGGCGCGCGAAGGCGGCATGGGGATCGTCCACCGCAACATGCCCCCCGAAGCCCAAGCCGCTGAAGTGGAGAAAGTCAAACGCTCGCAATCGGGCATGATTGTGGAACCCATCAGTTTGCAACCCGACGCGCCGCTGAGTCAGGCTGAAGAGATTATGTCCACCTATCATATTAGCGGCGTGCCAATTACGGATGAAAACAGCAGGATCATCGGCATCCTCACGAATCGAGATGTCCGCTTCATCGAAGCCGCCGACTATCGCCTGCCCGTCAGCCAATTTATGACGAAGGAAGATAAGCTCGTCACCGCCAGAGTTGGCATTTCCCTTGAAGAAGCCAAAGCCATTTTACAAAAACATCGCATCGAAAAACTTCCGCTGGTGGATGAAAATGGAAAACTAAAAGGTTTGCTCACGGTCAAAGACATTCAGAAAGCCAGAGACTACCCCAACGCCTCCACCGATTCAAAAGGACGCTTGCTCGTCGGCGCCGCCGTTGGCGTGGGCAAGGATGTTGAAACCCGCGTGGACTTAATGCTCAAAGCGGGCGTGGACGCAGTCACGATTGACACCGCGCACGGACATTCCAAAGGCGTGCTCGAAGCTATTCAACGGATAAAGCATAATTGGAAAGACCTGCCCGTCATTGCTGGGAATGTGGTAACAGCCGAAGGAACAGAAGCCATTATCAAGTCTGGCGCAGATGCGATCAAAGTCGGTGTCGGCGCTGGCTCCATCTGCACCACGCGCGTCATCTCTGGCGCGGGCATGCCGCAAATCTCCGCCATCTTTGAATGCGCGCAGGTTGCTCGCAAACACAACATTGCCATCATTGCCGATGGCGGAATTAAATTCAGCGGCGATATTGTCAAAGCGATTGTGGCGGGTGGCAACGCCGTGATGCTCGGTAGTATGCTGGCAGGTTTGGAAGAAGCGCCTGGCGAAGTGATGCTCTATGAAGGTCGGCGCTTCAAAGAATATCGCGGCATGGGAAGCCTCGGCGCAATGAAAGGCTACGGCGTGGATCGCTATGCAACGGGTCAGGCAGGTAGCGGCAAACTTGTTCCCGAAGGCATTGAAGGGCGCGTGCCATACAAGGGCGCGCTTGGCGAGTATGTGTATCAACTCGTCGGCGGCTTGCGTTCGGGTATGGGTTACGCGGGCGCCGCTTCGTTGAAAGATTTGCAAACCAAAACGCGCCTCACACGCATCACCAACGCAGGCTTGCTCGAAAGTCATCCGCACGATGTTATCATTACCAAAGAAGCGCCAAATTATCAACTGAGCCAACGGTAAATCATGACCTTACATTTTCTTTCGCCACTGGATGGGCGTTACGCGGACATCGCCGCGCCGCTGATTGATTGCTTTTCCGAGTTCGCATTTCTGCGCGATCGCGTGCGCGTCGAACTGGACTTTTTGCTTGGTCTTTCCAAAAC
>JADLCG010000322.1 GCA_020847355.1 Anaerolineales bacterium
CCGCCCGCGCTTTTCAGCTTCCGTAAAAAACCTGCTTCCTATTTATGAAACGCCCCGAAAATTTTCGGGGCGTTTTTCCTTATTCCGCAAAAGGTTTCAGTCGTTGCATCCATTTTTCAGCGTGATCTAAAGGCGCAAAGCCATATTTCTGATACAGCCCGTGTGTCAAGTACCCAATTTATATACCAGCGATAAATAGACAAAATCAGGCATTTTGAATCCAGACGTGACGCTTATAGCGCTCCATAAATCAAAAAAAATGAAATATAAAGAACTCCGAATTCAAAAGAATTCGGAGTTCTTATTTTATGGTCTTTTTCCTAAAGTGACGTTAATATCCACTTTTTCTTCGCCGCGCAGAACGGTCAGCACGATCGTATCGCCGGGACCTTTGTTGGTGATCAGGTAGGAGAGCAATTCGTCAAAAGTGCGAACTTCTCTGCCGTCAATCGCGGTGATCAAATCCCCGCCTGCCGGTAAGCCGGCTAAACTGCTTTGCTGTTCTCCAGCTTTCACGCCCGCTTGATCCGCCGGACTGCCCGCGGCGACTTTCGTCACATACGCGCCGGTATATTGCTTGAGTTTTAGCGCGTCAACCATTTCGAGCGTCAATGAATTGATCGAAGAAATGCCGAGATAGGGATAATCATATTTGCCGTCTTTGATCAACGTCGGCGTGACGCGCTTGACAATATTGACCGAGACTGCAAAACCAATGCCAGAGTTGGTCGGTTGCCCTTCAACATTGGTATTGTTGCTGATGATCGCGCGATTCACGCCAACCACTTCGCCGTTGATGTTGAACAAAGGTCCGCCGGAATTGCCCGGGTTAATTGCCGCGTCAGTTTGGATAATATCGCCAGCCGTGAAGATGCCGCCATCCGGGCTTTGATGCGCGGAATCTAAGGTGCGCCCTACGGCTGAGACGATCCCAACCGTCATGGTGGTGTTTAAACCAAACGGGTTGCCAATTGCAATTACCGTCTGACCCACTTTCAGCGCGTCCGAATCGCCAAGCGGAACGGGGTGCAGTTCTTCGGCGGGCGCATCCACTTTGACTACGGCAATATCAGAGTCTAAATCTGTGCCGATCACGGTTCCATAACTCATAAAGCCGGAAGTGAAGCGCACTTCGATCGCGCGCGCGCCTTCCACGACGTGATAATTGGTGATGATATGCCCCGCGCTATCATAGACAAAGCCGCTTCCTTGACCTTGATCCGTGATGATCGCTACGGTGCCCGGGCTGACGCGCTCATATAAACCGACTAAGACATCCTGATTTTCAGTTGGGTTTTGTAAAGCGCCTTCGTTTGGCACAACCGTTGGGATGCCGGCAATCGGCGTTGTGGCGGAGGCGGGAGCGTTCTGGAACGGGGTTTGGCAGGCGACGACGGCTAAAATTAAAGCCGCAAATGCGGCAACGCTTTTTTTGGTTAACATTCGATCTCCTAAAATTAAAATTTGATGCGAGCCGCTTCTTCCAGCAATTCTCTTTGTTTGCCGGAAAGATATTTTGGAATTTGCACTTTTAGTTTGACGAACAAATCGCCTTTGGTTTTTGTGTCTTTCAGGTGCGGCATTCCGCGCCCCGCTAAACGAAAAACTACTTCAGGCTGTGTGCCTGCCGGAATATTCAATTTGACTTTACCTACGGGCGTTTCCACATCGGCGTCGCCGCCCAGAATTAATGTGAATACGTCCACGTTGGATGTCGTCGTTAAGTCGCTTCCATTTAATTCAAAGCGCGGGTCTTCAGCGATGTTGATGATGAGATATATATCGCTTCGGTCTGGACCTGCGCCGGCTACTCGCACCTTTGAGCCGATCTTCACTCCGGCTGGGATCTTCACTTGCAGTTTGCGTTCGCCGCTCTGCAATTGGCGGGTTGTGCCGTGATAAGCCTCGTCCAGCGAAATTTCCACCTCTTGTTGATAGCCTTGCGCGGCATTGTTGCGAATGGAAGAGCGCATCGCCTCGCCGAACATCATGCGGAAAAAATCGGAGAAACCGCCCACGCCGCCGCTACTGCCGCCGCCAAATGGGTTGCCGCCGGAATAACTTGCGCCGCCTTGCCCGCCTTGCTGAAACCAATCATCCCATTGAAAATCCTGCGCTCTGCCGCCGCCCGTGCGGAAGTTGGAATAAGCGCTGCCGAGTTGATCGTACTTGGCGCGTTTTTGTTCGTCGCTCAACACTTGATAGGCTTCGTTGATTTCTTTGAATTTATCCTCGGCTTTTTGATCGCCCTGATTCTTATCGGGGTGATATTTCATGGCGAGTTTGCGGTACGCGGAGCGAATTTCGTCTGCGCTGGCTTTGCGTTCTACGCCGAGAATTTTATAATAGTCTTTATAGTCCATATCCGCTATTTTCATCCACTCTTAGGGCGTGAGTCAAGCGCTCACAGGTTATGCTAACACAATTCTAACCTAGCTTATTTATAATGAAACCGCCCGGACTGCGACGCGCCCCAAGCGAATTAAATCTATAGGAGACGAAAAATGATGATCAGCCAAAAACTTACCCAAGCGATCAACCAACAAATCGCCAATGAATTTGGAGCCTCTTTGCAATATTTGAGCATTGCCGGATATTTTCAGACTCAAAAACTGGCTTTGCTTTCCAAGCTGTTCTTTGAACAAGCGGAGGAAGAAAAAGAACACGCCTTAAAATTTGTGCATTATGTTTTGGATACGCAAGGCAAATTGGAAATTCCGGCGGTTGCCGCGCCCCAGCCGACTTTTGCCTCGGCGGAAGAAGCCGTCTCAGCCGCGCTGGCTTGGGAAAAAGAAGTGACCGAACAAATTAAGCGTTTGATGGATCTTGCCAACGCAGAAAATGATTATTTGGCGCAAAACTTTTTACAATGGTACATTGACGAGCAACTCGAAGAAATTAATAAAATGGATCAACTGTTGAGCGTGGTGCGCCGCGTCGGAGAAAAGAATTTGCTGATGGTCGAGGCGTATCTCGTCCACACCGCCAAAGCCGATTGAGCGAAGTATGAAATCTATTTGCGTTTTTTGCGGCTCTTCAGACGCCGTCCATGCGGACTATAAAACTGCCGCCTTTCAAATGGGCGTTGCGCTGGCGCGCGACGGCATTGGCTTGATCTATGGCGGCGGGAAAACCGGCTTGATGGGCGAAGTCGCTAACGGCGCTTTATCTCTCGGCGGGGAAGTGATCGGCGTGACCATCCCTTCCATGAATACGCTGGCGTTCGCGCATACGCAATTGACGCGCACTGAAGTTACGCCAAATATGCACGCGCGTAAAGCTAAAATGCACGAACTGGCAGACGGTTACATCGCCTTGCCCGGCGGTTTTGGCACTTGGGACGAATTGTTTGAAACCATCACTTGGGCGCAAACCGGCGCGCATGAAAAACCGGTTGGGCTATTAAACGTCAGAGCTTATTATGGCGCGTTGCTCTCGGCGATGGATCATGCGGTGGAAGAAGGTTTTGTCTTTGCGGAACATCGCAATTCGGTCTTTTGCAGTAACAACCCAGCCGAGTTGTTACAGGCTATGGCGGGTTATCAACATCCGCGTGCCGCTGTCAGGCGCTGGATGAAAACGGAATGAGCATCAAGCGAGACGCCGATCAATTGATCGGCGTCTCGCTTTTGATTACAGGGTTAGGATGATCGGCTCGTTTTTGGTGACGATGACGGTATGTTCAAATTGGGCGGCGAGGGTTTTGTCAATTGTTTGCAGAGACCAATGATCTCTTTTTTCAACTACGCGACCTTTGCCTAAGGTGAGAAAAGGCTCAATGGCGAGGACCATGCCTTCGGTCAGAATGCGGCGGTCTTTGGGGTTATGAAAATTGAAAACCTCATGCGGTTCTTCGTGTAATTTGCGCCCAATGCCATGTCCAGTTAAATCATAAATGACGTTATAACCATGTTCGGCGGCTTCTGCCTGCACAACTTTGCCGATGTCGTTCAATGGCTTGCCGGCTTGCGCGGAATGCACCGCTTTGCGCAAAGCGGATTTTGTAGCGTCCAATAATTTTTCAATTTCGGGGATGTGCGCGGCGACCACCAGCGAAGCGCCCGTATCTGCAAAGTAGCCGTCCAATTCGGCGGAAACGTCAATGTTGATCAGTTGCCCCGCTTGTAAAACGGTCTCGTTGGGAATGCCGTGCGCGATGACCGGCGAAACGCTGATGCAAGTTGCGCCCGGAAAGTTATATACAGTTTGCGGCGCAGATTTAGCGCCTTCTTTTTTAAGGAACTCGTTTCCAACTTGATCTAATTCGGCGGTGGTCATGCCGGGCTGGACATGCTCGATCATTTTTCTTAAAGCGCCAGCTACCACGCGCCCAGCGGCTTTAAGATATTGAATATCTTTTTCTGAATCGGCGGTCATTTTATTTTTCTTTTAATCCTCTTTCAATCGTTTCGCGGTGTTCGAGAAAATGTTCGCTGGTATCGCCCAAGACCCATAGTAGGATGGGGCGTTTTTCTGGATCGTCGGCATGACGCGGCTGTAACAAATCTTCATAGGAGATTGACTCTAAACGCGCCGCCACCTGACCGTAAGCCTGATTCAGTTTCGTCCACATTTCTTCACGCGAGAGGTTTTTGTTTTTATCAAATAAGAGCGGGTTGATCTTTTCAAAATCCCATTCGGGTAGTTGTTCTTTTGAAATCCCAATTACTTCATGGGCTGGTTTTTTATCCATGTGATAGCCTAATAAAATATTCAGCCATTCTGCCAAGTGCGCTAAATTATCCTTAGGCGACCAGCCGCCCGCATCGGGTTGAGTCATTTGTTCGTCAGATAACGATTCGGCAAGCTCAATTAATAAATCCCATTCTTTTTTTATCGCGGCGATCAATTCAGTTTTGTTACTCGGCATCCAGCGTTCGGTCATTTTATGCTCCTATACGGCGATTGTTCCGCCTTCGTCAATTTTTGCTTTCTCTTCATCTTTACGCCACAGGTAGGCTTCCCCGCGCACAAGTTTTGTTTTACTGCCTTCCACTTTTATATAAGCGTTATCGCACATCATCAACAGCGGATTATCGTTGAAAAAATGATAATCGCGTAACCATTCGTCTTTGACGGCTTGTCCGTGCGCGTCTAGCGGATAGTGACAAGAAAAATTAAAAGGCGCGGCTTTTAAGCCTTCAAAGAAATTTGTGCCTACTGTGTTCATATCAAAAGAGGATAAGATGTTGGGACCGCAAACCATCGCTCCGGCGCTAAAGCC
>JADLCG010000323.1 GCA_020847355.1 Anaerolineales bacterium
CCACAAAGCTGAATGTATCCATTTTCTTTTGGCAGAAGTTCAATGGGGAACAGGAGCCAGAGAGCCCGATGCGTGACAACGTCTGTGGATAAGAGCATGGCGCTGGAAGCGTCCACTGTTTCCAGCCAGTTGATCAGGTTCACGTCTTCTAGCCCATGCGCGTTTTTTTGAAAGATATAAATATGGAAGTCAGGAGCGCCATCCGTAAATTCGGCTGTATTTCTTAAGATATTGATATATGAACCTTGCGCAAAATAGATCATGGCGGACTGAGATGTTGACGAATTGCAAGGTTGCGCAGTGAGGATTGGCGGGGACGCTATATATTTGATTACAACGGATGGGATGAGCATTAAAAGAATAAGCGTCAGATTGAAGTAAATTGGCGCTTGAAGAGAAAAAGCTTGCGCGGGAAACGAAGAGAGTTTTAATTTTTGAATGAGATAGCCAAATCCCAGGGCCGGCAATAGACCAAGCATGGCAATGCTCGCCGCGTATGGGCGCATACGGAACGAATCGGTGGGCGGCGCTAATGGAATCGATAAAAAGATGCCTAAAATGCAAAGTAGAGCGAGCAGAGAGACCGGCGTTTTTCTGGTTTTGAAGCAGGCGAACGCCCCAATCAAGCTTAAACAATATAACGTCCATTTGACGGCTGGATGAATTACCCAATTCTCTTTGGCGACAAACGCAAAGACATTGTAGAGCGTATCCGTGAAGATCGCCTTCCAAAAGAAGACGGCTCCCTCGATGCTTTGAAAGGGCTTTTCGCGCATTAATTCAAAAGTCCACTGAAAAACTTTTTGGGTGAGTTCGGGGTCTTTAAGCGTTAAAACTTCAGGATGCGCCTCCGCGATATATGCCCAGGATTTTCCGCCCGCCGCCAGGCTGTATAACGAAAAAGAAAAGTTCGCAAAGGGGATTGCCCCCGGTCGGCCAATTAAGCGCCCAAGCAAAAGGCTGGATGTAAACCCTAAAGCAACCGCTATGGATGAAACCGCCAGTCCTTTCCAGAAAGTTTTTTTTGTTTCACGAAATAACCAGCCCGTGAAAAATATCAAAAGCGGAAGAATTAAGAACGCTCCAGCGCGCGCATTCAACGCCAGCGTGGTTGTGTAAATGCCGAAACACAGGAGGCCCAAATTCTTGTTTGCCGTTCCGCGCCATAGAATTAAGAATCCTAATGACCCAAGGGCAATGCCAAAGTTTTCCGACATGGTAATTCCGCTATGCAGACGATAGTAAAGGAAGACCAGCATCAGTAAAAAGACGGCAGTTTCTGTGCCGTTGCTTCTTTGAAATTCCCGCGTTAAAAAATAGCAGGCGATTGCAGTAATGACGGATAAAATCGCCAGAGTCGCCATTAAATTATAGTGGGTGATTACCAGCAGAAATGTTAATAGGCTTGGAAATAAGGGGCGTCTTGAAGAAAAGAACGAGAAACTTTCCCCCTGTGTTAAAAGGAGGGCGTTTGTGTAATAACCCCGCGCATCATTGACTTGAATCAAACCGCTGATGACTGAAGTTTGCGTGCCGCCATACGCCCATAACCCAACCAATGGCAGGGCAAATAGAATCAGCGTGAGCGTAAATGCCAGTAGTTCGCCCAGCCTGCCGGGCAGACGAAACGCTAAATAGATTAAAAGCGCGCTCATGGGTACGACGGGCCATAAATCACTGCGGAGCGCTAGCCCCAGCGCGCCAAGCCGTCCGGCGGTGGCGTGCGTAAAAATGTAAGTCAGAGAACTTGCGGCGAAGGCGATATTGATTAATAGCCAGAGAAGATTAGGAATTTTATTTAAGGAGGCGAGAATCTTATTTGTCATTGTATGCTTTTATTTTATTTCAACTTCTGCCCATTTTACATTGGGCGAATCTTTAAGCAAATATAACCAGACCTTTTTATATTTTATATGAACATAATGCGTTTCGCCCCATGCAGTGAGGTCTTGTTTGCCCCATTTCAAATCGTCCACATAGGTGGGTAGTAAGGTTTGAATGGAGTAGGCGAGATCGTATTTGTTATGTCCGGGGACGCTATCCATGCCGTCCCAGGCGATTGCGCCGGAAGTATCCGGCGCGAGGTGCGCGATGTAGGCGTCTGATTTACCGAGGAAGTCAATGGCTGGGAAGTCGGTGTAATAAGGCAATGTCCCCGCCCAAAAAACGCCGATGGTAGCTTGATCGGCGGCGACTGCGTTGAGCGCAATTGCGATTTCGATATGATTGTACGCGGCGTCCACGTCAAAAGGCAATTCTTGCAGAGTCATTTGTTTGAAGAAGCGCGCGTCTGTTTGATAAAGCCCGAACAGGGTTAAGCTAATGAGCGCGAGATAGTTGACGGCTGTAGGCAAACGTTTTGGAATTAAGTTTAGAAGTTCATTTCCGGCGAGGATGAACAAAAGCCAAATGAAAGGCATGGCTGGCGCGATGATGCGCCAATACGTCCACGGATCGCCGCCGACATAGATTTGATAAAAAATAGAAATTAGAAAAAAAACAAAGAGATAAAATTTCTGCTTGGCGGGTTTGAGGAATAAACCCAGCGCCGCAACAATTAAAACCCAGCTTGATTCGCGTAAAAACGGTTGGATGAAGCCCCAGCCGTTGTGGAGTCTTTCGTCTAAAGCCATGCCGACGAGTTTGAGCGTGTAAGTATTTGGCAGAATTTGGCCGTAATAGTACAGGCGGAAGAGACTTTGTCCAAGCGGGAACAGGCTCAAGGTCAAGCCGGCGGCGAAAAAGGCACGCGCATTTTTTTTGAGCGTTTGCGTCAAATATAAAAAACTTAGCGCGGCGAAGAGGATCGAATCGTTACGGGTAAGATACGCCAGCCCGAAGCACAGCGTCATCCAGATTAAATATTTTAGGCGAAGCGTTTCGGCATAACGTAAGGAGCAAAATACGCCCGCGCCCAGCAAACAGGCGAGCAAGCCGGTCTCCATGCCGAGCAAAGACCAATAGTTGAGCGGATAGTAAAGTAAAACTGCGGCAAACAAAAGCGGACCAGTTTGCAAATTGGTTTTGAAAGTTTTGAAAATTTGCAAGCTGAAGAAAGCCGCGCCCAAACTGAAGAAAATGCCAATGAATTGAACGACAAAAACGGCGTATCTTTTTTCGTCCACCATAAAAGCGGCGAGCGCCATCAGCAAGGTCATCAGTAAGTTGGTGTAGCCTTCTATATATTCGCCGCGATTCCAAACCAAGCCGTTGCCGTG
The DNA here is from genome assembly GCA_020847355.1 of Anaerolineales bacterium. Taxonomy (GTDB): domain Bacteria; phylum Chloroflexota; class Anaerolineae; order Anaerolineales; family Villigracilaceae; genus Villigracilis. The sequence continues at coordinate 3,219 of JADLCG010000323.1, forward strand.
CGCCAAATTCCAAGCGTAGCGCATTGAAATAAACGCATCGTCAAAGAGCGTGAAATATAATCTGCCGTCTGAAGCGTTGTAGGTTGAATGATAAATAAATGCCAACGCCCAAATCGAAAAGCCAAACGCGAGCGTCCAAATCCCCCAATTGTTTTTTACTGAAAGCCATATTTTTACCATTGTTTTTTCGTGAATCCTCGGTTTATATTATCATAGCGCGGTCGTTTAGCGCTTGTTAAGTATTTCTTTCGCCTGTATAATTGCCGTCTATGTCTCTCCCTGAAGAACCGTTGATTCCAGAAAACGAAGCGCCCGAACCAGCGCGCCCGCGTCGCAGACGCGCCACGCGCCGAGAAATGATTCCCACCGACCCGCAAGGTCAGGCGGAATTGATCGGCTCGTTGGCGAGACGCGCATTTCCATCTATAGAGTTATTTGTTTTCGCTTTAGCCTGCGGCGCAATTATGGGCTTGGGTTTTATGCTCGATTCTCAAGCCGTGCTTCTGCTTGGGATTTTGCTCACGCCGCTGATGCTCCCCTGGGTTGGATTTTTACTAGCCATTCTCACCGGCTCGGCGCGTTTCCTTTTTGAAACCAGCATGGCTTTGCTGATTAGCGCGATCTTGGTCTTCATCGGCGGAGCGCTAACCGGCTTTTGCATTCGTTTCTTTCCGCCGTACACGCTCACCAACCTTTACATCCATGCGCGGCTCTGGGTTCCAGAATTGGCAGTGCTGGCAATCGGCGCGGTGACGCTCGTCGCTTCTTTCATTCGCTCAGAAAATAAACCGTTTCTCCCCAGCGTGATCATCGCTTACGCTTTCTTCCTACCGGTGAGCGCGGCGGGTTTTGGGTTGGGCGCAGGCTTGCCCGGCGTTTGGCCCCAGGGAATTTTCGTCGCGATTGTGCATGTCGCTTTCGCCAGCGTGTTCGGTTTGTTCACGCTCTTCGCCATGCGCATTCGTCCCACTGCCGGCGG
>JADLCG010000324.1 GCA_020847355.1 Anaerolineales bacterium
ACGGCGATGAATTTCACATGGGATTTCACTTTCCCATCATGCCGCGTATTTATATGGCGCTCAAGAAAGAACGCTCTGCGGATTTGGAAACGATTATGCGCCGCACGCCAGCCATCCCGGAGAATAGCCAATGGTGCGTCTTTTTACGCAACCATGACGAACTGACTCTGGAAATGGTCACGCCGCAAGAACGCCAATGGATGTGGGACAACTACGCTCCACAACCGCAGATGCGTATCAACCTCGGCATTCGCCGCCGCCTTGCGCCGTTGTTGGATAATCAGCGCGGCAAGCTGGAACTCGCCAACTCCTTGTTATTCACGCTCCCCGGCTCGCCGGTGATTTATTATGGAGATGAAATCGGCATGGGCGACGACCTCAGCCTGCCGGATCGCAATGGCGTGCGCACGCCCATGCAATGGGACTCCTCGCCGAACGCCGGTTTTTCTACGGGAACGCCGTTTGTCAAACCGATCCTTGGCGAATTTGGGGCGCAACGCGTGAATGTTCAAAGTCAAATCAACGACCCGCATTCGTTATTTTATGCCATTCAAAAAATGATTGCGCTTCGTAAACGCCATGCGGCTTTTGCCAACAGCGCCATGGACTGGCTGGACGCGCATAACGCGGCAGTCGCCGTTTACGTGCGCCGCTCCGCATCCGAGACCTTGCTGATTTTGAACAACCTTAGCGCTTCAACGCAAACCGTGAAACTGCCCGGCGCATATCAAAAACAATTTATCAACCTGCTCAACGACGAACGGATAGTAATTGCCGACAGCTTGGAATTGCAACCTCAGGCTTATCTCTGGTTGCAGTTGATGTGACTCTCCGCCGACTAAGCGATACTGCAAAGATGTTATGAATGGCGTATGCTGTTCATAACATCTTTTATTTTTGTAAACGAGAGTTTGCAAAATTTTAATGAGAAGGTTTTCCTTAAAATATTGCAAGGAAAACCTCTTGCGGCTTGTTAGATTATGTATATAATTCTTCTAGTTTAGGGAATTTTAATGCTAAATTTGAGATAACCAACGGTTTTGGGCGACAGAAGATATCTTATTATCAAAATTGCAAGTATTTTTTAATCAAAAAGGATGGAAATAAAATGTCTCAGATTTTGATACGTCCACAAGAATTACGTCAATCATCGGATCAATTACGAGCGAACGCCAAGAAAATTGACGCGGCTCTGCAGGCGATTGATCAAGAAATTCTTTCCCTTAAAGGGGATAAATTTTTGGGAAATCGCGCGAGCGCTGTCCAGGCGCATTATGCGCCAAAGCGCGAAGCGTTACTTAAAGCAAAGAATATTATTGAACATTTTGCCGAAGACTTGCTCTCCACAGCGGCGCGTTTTGAACAAGCCGATAAAAGTGGCGGCGGAGAAGCAATTGGATCGGGAGGCTCTCCTCAGCCGACCCCAGCCCCTGGAATATCTTCGGGTAATAAAATGCCGAGAATCTCCGATATTGCACTTAATCAATGGGACAAGCGTTGGGCGAACATTAAGATGAATAACGCAACCGGTGAAACACTCAGAAATTATGGCTGTTTGATGACCGTGATTTCCATGATTGCCCGGGCAAACGGGAAGGACGTCACCCCTGTGGATGTGGATAAATGGATTGAGAAACATGGTGGGTATCCGGCTGGCGGCTCCTATATGTCTGGAAGCGCTCAGACTGGCTTTTTGAATGATGTACTGGGAAAAGATGGAAAGATGTCAACCATCTATACTGAGAATTCCACGCAACATGGATTGCCGAACGTTCGCAAATCATTAGAGGCTGGCACGCCGGTCATTCTTCATATTGATTCATCAATCAATCCTAAAGACGGTCATTTCGTGCTTGCTGTAGGAATAGATTCTAAAGGCAATTATATTTGCGCTGATCCCAATGGCGGCAAGCAAGTTACCGTATCGGCGAGCAATATTAGAGATGCAAGAGTCTATAAATAGCAACTATTTATGAGGTTAAGCAAGGTGGAATGAGAAATGTCTGATATCTTGATTCGCCCACAAGAATTACGCCAAACAGCCGAGCAACTACAAGCATACGCCAAGAAAATTGACGCGGCATTGCAAGCCATTGACAATGATATGCTCTCGTTAAAAAGAGATAATTTCTTAGGGAATCGCGCCAATGCTGTTCAAGCACATTATGCCCCGAAACGCGAGGCGTTGCTCAAGGCGAAAGAAATTGTGTCTCACTTTGCGGAAGATTTGAGAAATACGGCAACAAGGTTTGAGCAGGCTGATAGTAAAAAAGAAAACGCACTTTTTGTACAAGACCCTTTCGATAAATCTGATATTGACATTAATGATGTTGATCAAGGATTATTAGGAGATTGTTATCTCATTGCTTCGATCGCTGCAATTGCTCAACAACGCCCAGACTTAATTCGTCAGATGATTCGCGATAATGGAGATGGAACTTATACAGTCACTCTTTATATTAAAAATAAGTTTCTTGGATTTGAAAGGACAGGTTTTACTAAAAATGAATATACTATTACTATAGATGGAAGTGAATATGCAAGACTTGGGGATGAGATTGGTATGGAACAAGAAGTTTGGGTGCAAATAATCGAAAAAGCTTACGCTCAAATGCATGGAACGTATCAAGATATAGAAGGGGGACTACCGCATAATGCTTTAGAGATATTAACTGGAATCGATAGTCGAGATTACTCTCCAGCGTCTGTAAGTATACAAGATTTAGCAAGTCATTTAGAGAAAGGAGAAGCTGTCACTGTAAGTAGCTTACATGATTATAAACTTGGAAATATTGATATTCCTGACGCGAGCGATTCTGCGCCACTGTACCAAAATAATACTTTGTTTACTAACCATGCATACACAGTGACTTCAGTGGATGTAGTTAATGGCACTGTAACTGTTCGTAACCCATGGGGGTTTAATTATGAATCGCCTGAAAATCCAAGTGGAGACGCTTATGTCACTCTGACATTTTCAGAATTTCAAACAAATTTTAGTGGCGTAACAATCAATCCCCTTCATTGAAGCGAAAAATGATGAAAAAGTTTCTTTTTAAAATACTTATAGCAAGTCAATTATTTATTTTTGTTTTAAACTCATGTTCTCTTTCTGACTCGGAGGAAGTTAAAAATACCATGGAAAACAATGCAATTGTTATCAATTCAAACGCAGTTTTTAGATATGAAGAGTTGAGTATCGGCGTTGCAAACTTTAGAACTAGCGACTATACGCTTTCAAATGGCAAAAAAAAACATGGGCTGACTGCCGCTATGGCTATCCGTTATAAGGCAGATACAGCACTACAGAACGCTTCTTTTGTCGTTTATCCGGGATATGAGGCTGATATTAATGGATATCATATTGAGGTTCTAGAGGTTAATGCGAACAATGTAAAGTTAAAGTTAACCCACCCATAGTTAACAGGAAAATTTTGAGCAGATGAATATCCCTCGTAGATGTAAGTAAATGGGTAGATGGTCATAATAAATATGGAAATGTCCGTGTCCAATGTATGAAGCTAAATAAGATCTTATAAACGATAACTTATAACTAATTTTTAATTATGTGATGATATGAAACCTACTCTCGAAAAAGCGAACCAAGCATTACTTGACGGCGACCGAGACGGCGTTTTGCGCTTGTTGCGGAACGAATCGGAAACCCCCGAAGTAATCTGGTTGCGCGCCAACTCGGTCTTGTCTGATGAAGAGCGCTTAAGGTTATTTAAAAAGTTGACGAACGGCGATTCGCGCTATGCTCCATTGGCGCAAGAAGTTTTAAATAGAGAGGCAAATTTTCAAGCTGAATTAGACGAGCCGCCTGATTATAAATTTTGGTTGCAACCTAGTTATCAAAAACGCATGGAAAAGATGCGTGAATATCGAATGTGGGTATTCGGCGGCGTTTTGCTTTTAGTCGTAGGCGTATTTGGCGTAATTATTAATATTAATTATGAGAGCGCTTATGAAAAACAAGTTGCCGAAGTTCGCGCTACACAGACTGCGCAAGCTTTTTTTGCGGGAAAACAATTCGCCCAATATGCGGAAGGCACGCTTTCAATTGTTAATGTTATTAATGACGTTAATGCGCAGGAGCGCCCAGTCACTGCTGGAGATACTGCCGACGATCAATTCAAGCCGCTCATCCCCGCGGAAGGCGCCCATTTTGTCGCCGTTCAGATTAATTTTCAATGTGTCATGCCAGTCTGTAATGAGCCGCCTCAGGCTTCCCTTGCGCTTTTGCTCTCGGATGATAAAGTTACCCAGCCATCCGATTACTCATCACATTTATTCTTCATTGATGAGTCGCCTTCCGAAGCTGATCGAATCGCGAGTGGAAAGTCTGTAAAACTTTGGTTTGTTTTTGAGACGCCTCGAACAACATCGCCCAAGGCGCTATTGGTCTTTGCGCCTAGTGAGCAGGAGCCTCAAATTGTATCTTGGCCAATCCGTTAAAACCATGATTAAAAAAGGAGAAAAAATATGTCTGAAATTCTTGTAAAACCCGCTGAGCTACGACAAGCGGCAAATGAACTGCGTGACCATGCTAAACGGTTGCAAGCCGCGCTGGATGCGGTGGATGCAGAAATGCGTTCGCTTGCCGGGAAGTTTGAAGGTCAACGCGCAGAGGCGTTGCAGTCCCGCTATAACAAAATTCGGGAGCAAATCTACCGCTTCAAACCGTTGATTGATCACTTCGCCAAAGACCTCGAAGAATCCGCCGCGCGCTTTACGGCGGCAGACCGCTAATAAATATATTTCTTAAGGAGATAAACCATGAGTTACACAATCCGCCTCACCCCGCCTGAACTTCGCCAGAAAGCCGCTAATATTGATAACAATGCGGCAACTGTTCAACGAGAAGTAAATTCAATTACGCAAATTGTCAGCCGCCTGCGCTCTACTTTTCTTGGCGAGACGGCCGCGGTTTTCTTCAAGGAATTTGATACGGCGCGCCAAAATATGGAGCAATGGGATGATATCGTCAAGTCCTTTGCTACTGAAATTCGTGAAGCCGCCAACAAATTAGAAGCGGCTGACCGCGGACATCATTAATATAGTGGCTGACGGCTTACAAATCAGCCGTCAGCCATTAAATTTTTTCAAACGCATATGGCAGATAAAATTTATAACCCCGGCGCATTCAATCGTCCGCCGCGTATTCAAAATAGCCTGCGCCCAGCGGAAATTGATATCCCTGCTCCGCCAATCAAGCCGGATGATGTCGCTAGAAATTTGTTAATGGCGCTTTTGCCCATGAGTAGTTTTCTAGTCATGGGTTTGTTCTATGCGTTAATCTTTAGCGGCGGCTCTGGCGGCTTGGGCTGGTTGTATGCCATACCCATGTTGTTTATAGCCTTGTTCACTTTTGCCGTTTCATTTGTTACTTTTGGAGAGCAGAAATATGAACAGCGTCAGAAATGGATTAAACAAATTAGAGATTACCAACGCTTATTAGATAAGAAAGAGGCGCGCTTACTTGCGGCTCGTGAACTACAAGAAGATTTGCTATTTAATAAGTTTGAGGTTCCTCATAACCTTTTACAACGCGCAAGAAATAGAGAAATAACTATTTGGGAACGTAGAAAAGAAGACCAGGATTTTCTGGCATTCCGGCTTGGGTTGGGCGAAACATTTTCTTCGATAAGTATCAAACCCCCGGACCCTGATCTTAATAGCCCAGATATACGCCGGGCATATAACATGTATGTGGAATATAAAAAAATTCCAAATGTGCCGGTCGTAATTGATCTGCAAAAAATAGGATCGGTTGCTTTGGTTGGCGCGCGGAGTTTAACGACTGCGCTCGCGCGTTCGTTGATTGCGCAAATCAGCGTTTTGAATTCCCCAGACGATCTGCATTTATATGTGTTTTCGTCAAAAATTTATTACCAAACTTGGATGTGGATGAGGTGGCTTCCGCATACCAGCGCCGATCATTTAGGCGGGCGTCCTTCCTTTATGGCGTTTACAAAAGAACATTCGCAAAAAATGTTGGCGAGCCTTTCAAGACTTTTGGATGGAGCTAGACAAGCGGGCGAACAAGCGAAGCAGACGGAATATCGGCTATCCCACTCTGCAGTTTTGCTGTTTGATAATGAGGTTGATGTTAGGAGCGAATCCATTTTTTGGGACTTTGTTAAGGTCGGTAAAAGCCGGGGCATTTATTCAATCTTTATTTGCGATAAATTAGAAGATGTTCCAAGCGAGTGTGGGGGCATCGTGCAGTTACAAGGAGAGAATCCAACCTCTGCAAAATTTAGGTTTTCAGCGGCAGGCCCGGATTCGATGAAATCGCAGGGTAAGCCGGATAAATTAGAGTTAATTGAAGTGGATAATTTGGCGCATCGTTTACTTCCAATTATGGTTAGGTCGGTTGGACGAAATTCTCAAATTCCGACTCGCATTACTTTTATGCAGATGCATGAACTGGAGACAATTGAGGCTCTTCAGATTCAAAGAAAATGGGAGAAAACGCCAGGGGAAGACGGATTACTGCCGTTTGCGGTGCCAGTGGGGAGTGAAACGTATAGAGACCCCTTATGGGTGAATTTAGCGGAAAATAAGGATGGACCTCATGGTTTGATTGCCGGCACGACTGGCGCTGGCAAAAGCGAACTCTTGCAAACTTTAGTTAGCTCCTTGGCTGTAAATCACCATCCCTATTTTTTGAATTTTATGTTCGTGGATTTTAAGGGAGCTTCGACTTTTGGCATTTTTGAGAAATTGCCGCATACGGTTGGGCTGATTTCAAATTTAGATAAGTTGAGCGCTGGCCGGGCGTTAGAGGCTCTCAATACAGAGAATTTACGCAGACAAAAAATATTGCTCGATCTTGAATTGAAAGAGATAACTGATTATCATAAAAAACTATTGGCGGGCGATAAAATCCTTGATCCAACAGTTGACCCCTTGCCGCATTTATTTGTAATTGTAGATGAGTTTGCCCAGATGGCTTCTGAAATGCCGGAATTTCTGGATCGTTTGAATGAAATTGCTCGAGTTGGGCGTTCGTTAGGCATACATTTGGTGTTGGCGACTCAAAGACCGGCAAATGTCGTAAAAGATGAAATGCGCGCCAACCTTAACTTCCGTATTTGTTTACGCGTGCAAACTATTGACGATAGTCGAGATATGTTGCGACGCCCCGATGCGGCATATTTGCCAAGCGATTTGCCTGGCCGCGCTTACTTCCAATTGGGCGATGCAGGTTCTTTGCGCCAATTTCAGGCGGCGTATGTTGGCGGAGAATACAAGCCCTTATCTGCAGAAAACCAGAAATTTGACTTGTATCGAGTTGAATATGAAGAGCAATTTTTGATTACAGATGGACATCAGATAAAAGGGCGGCAATCTGAAAAAGTTACGACGGTTGCGCGAGCGCTGGTTGAGACAATGGATAACTTGTACTCATCTATGCCGCACAAGAAGTTGTCCCCGCTGTTGCTTCCTCCGCTTTCTGATGAAATGAAGATTCAAGACATTTGCGCGAATAATTTCAAGGACAATAGCTATGATTGGCAAAAATATTGGAGGCTTGATTTCCTGGATAAATGGGCGTCCAAAGATCAATCTGAGAATCAAACAAGGAGGCTGGGCTTTCAAACCCCGATTGGCGTCTTAGATTCTCTAGCTACGCACTCGCAACCGCCATATTGCTTGAACTTTTTGGAAAAAGGCGGACATGTGATGGCAATTGGAGGGGCGCAGTCTGGAAAAACCTATTTCTTGCAGGCTCTTTGTTATAGCCTTGCCATTCACTATTCCCCTGCGCAAGTAAATGTTTATGCTTTAAGTTTTTCTGGAAAAGGGCTGGATATTCTGGAAGGCTTGCCACATGTTGGCTCAGTTGTTGACGGTAATGACGCTGAAAAAATGGGCAGGTTGCTCCGCTTCTTGCAGAATGAAATGGATCGCCGCAAGGCGACCCTGGGCGATCGCGGAATTACTGATTTGGAAACTTATAACCAAGTTGAACCGCGGAAGGCGTTGCCTTATATTTGTGTTTTTATTGACGATTTCGGTAGCTTAAAAGGACTTGATTACAACAATGAACTGGAAATTGTTGAGAAGCTGTTGAAATTACGTATGTATGGTTTGCATTTTATTGTTACCGGGTCTCAATTTTCTGATATTCCTTCCAGAATGACGAATTTAATTCAGCATCGCGTCGTTTTCGATTTAATAGATCATAGCGAATACGTGATGATCTTAGGGCGGCTGGGTACATTAGATTTTGGAACTCTCCCCGGCGGTAGATGTTTCGTGAATATTGAAAATCCTCCTATGCGCTGTCAAATAGGCAAACCGCCTAGCCTTAAGGAGTGGGGCGAAATAAAGAATGAGATGATGGCGGCCTGGAACGGCGAAAGACCATCCCCAATTAACAACTTGCCTAGCATTAAGTCGCTGAGTGAAATCTTGAGCGAAAAATATAAATCGGCGTCAATTTGTAGTTTATTAGGAATAGATGGCGATAATCTTTCAGCATACTGGTATGACTGGAAGAAAACTCCGCATTTGTTAATTGGCGGCGCTCCTCAAGCCGGGCGGACAAGCCTTCTTCAAACTATTATTTTAAGCGTGGCGCACAGGTATTCGCCAGAGGATGTGAATTTCATCTTAATAGACGGCTCAAATAGTTTAGAGCGTTTGTATAATTTGCCGCATGTGCTAGCGACAGTTTCTGAAGAAGAAGGCTTTGTCGAAAACATTGCGAACCTACAGACTGAATTGAGCTATAGGCGTGAACATAATGAAGATCTTCCAAATCTGCCGCATATTTACATTGTGATTGATGATTATGATTTGCTCTGTGATGCCTTTATTGGGGAAGGGATTCTATCTAAGCTAGGGAAACATGTTCGCCAGGATACTGGTTTGAATTTCCATCTTGTAATTTCTACTTTACCTGAAAGCGTGGCGCGCTCTACCGATCTGCTGATGAAGCAGTTTAAGCTTTCTAAAAATGGCGTTGCTTTAGGAAATATAGAATTATATGAAGATATGGGCGGTAAGCCGACGCAAGCTATGCGTAATGAGGAATTTAAGGAAGGCCGCGGCTACGTATTTGATCGCTCTCTTGCAAAACTTGTTCAATTTGCGCATCCTGACGACAAAAGTTTTGAGATTGTCTTCTCAAAATGGTTAGGAAGCCCCAAGGCAGAATGGAAAAGGCAGGCTTCGGCGGAAAAACTTGAGGAAGTGAGAAATAATAGCGAACCTATAATCCGCTCTGATTCCTTGGGAACTATTTCTTCGCCGCGCAGCTATGTTGATCAAGACGCTTCGCTTGAACGCTATTTGCAACAAAGAAGATTGGAAAAAAGGATGGACAACAATGAGTGAAATTGATATTTTGGTCAAATCAATAGACGGTAAATTTGCTACTCGGAGAGGGGATGTGGCCGACTCTGCCGCGTTGGCTATAGCCCGGCTGATTAAAGATGTTGAGGGACCTGCCGCCAATCCTAATGAATATAAAGTCCTGGTCGCCTATCAACTCCTTCAGCCGGAACTTGATTTGGAGAAGATATTTAATATTGAAGAAAGTAGCCAAGACGTCAAGGCTAAAACGATTACATTGGACGCGCTGGAAGTTAAGTCTGGCCACTATCTAATTTTTATCAAGCCAAGCGCTGTCGCCACAAAGCTTTTGTTAGAAATTAACGGCGATTCTTATGAGGTGAAGGACCAAGACTATTCAATTGGACGAGAAGATAAGGCGGAAAATATATTCCCCAGTTTGGATTTGTCGCCCTATTTAGGACAGTATGAAAGAAAAGTGTCAAGGTCTTTGATTAGCTTTAAAGAAATTGAAGGAAAGTGGAAAGTCTTCCTTGAAGCGAAAGCTCGAACTGGCGTATTTATAGACGGCGCACGGTTAAGACACGGCGAAGGTATGGATATAGGAGACACAATCAATGTCGGTAATTCTCCAGAAGAGCCGTATCTCAGAATTAAAACAACAATCGAAAACAAATAATTATTTGGAGTAACGCAATGAAAAACAAAAAAAAACCGATTCACTTTCTTGCTTTTAGCTTAGGAATTGTTCTCTTTTTTTCAAATATCTCTATGGGTAAAGCGTTAGGCAATGAACTTCAAGACGCTCGCGCCGCTCTTAACTTTTGCGCAATTGAAAATCCTGGCGTAGGCGCATTTCCGGATGTTGATCTGTCCTTTCGGGCTTATGATCAAAGCCTCATACCTATTGAGAGTTTGGTCGCTAAAGATATTCGTATTTCTGAAAATGGGCAACCTCCCGTTCAGATTCAGGATGGAATCCAAGTAGACTCTGCGCGACTAGGCATTGATTTTCACGTGATTATTAATCGAGGAAATCGCACCGATCAATCCGCCGTGAAGAATTTCTTGTCGTCTCTGCTTATGTATTATCAGGAAGGTAAAGACCAAGCCTATATATACACTGATGACGCTAGCTCGCTGAATAAGTACTTTACCCCAAATTCAGGAAAGTCTTTTACGCAGGTTGTTTCAGAATACCCGGCTAGTAAGCTGTCAAGCTATCGCGTGATTGACGCCGCTGTGCGCGGGGTGCTGTCCGAACTTGTTCCAGAAAAAGATAAATGCCAAAGACCAAGGTTCTTATTTTTGGTTATGGGCGACGACGTGATTACTGAAGATAATTTTCCTGAATATGCTAAAAACGCGGCGTTAGCCAATGTAAAGTTGGTAGTTGTTCATATCCCTACTGAAGATGGAAGCTTACAACGTATTGGTTCTTATAAAAACTTTGCGGAACAGGCGGATGGCGTTTACCTATCTGCTGTGGATGGAAACATAGGTCCCTTCTTGAGTACGCTTTCTCGTTACCGCCAAGCTTATGAAATTAAGTACCGCTCCGGGGTAGGCGAAAGCGGACAGCGCGCGTTAGCCTTTGCGTATCAAGGCGTGACATATCCGGTGCAGGGAAATGGAACATACACAATTGGGTTGTTGCCCCCTCAAGTGACTGTTGTTGTGCCTTCTATTGTTGAGCGCACGGCAATGGAAGTGGCTGAGACAGGCTTTATTTACGATATTAAGGGCGTAAATGCGTCAATTCAAGTATCATTTCCAGATCAATTCCCGCGTAAAATTGAAACGCTTGCGTTAATTATTAATCAGCCGGGTAAACCTGAACTGCGAGTTCCAGTAAGTATTACTTCGTCAAACGGCGATACATATAACTTTCAATGGCTCTTAGGCGATCTTGGAGATGCGCGTCAGACGGACGTTTCTATTAGAGCCGAAGTTGTTGACGACTTGGGAGTTGTCGCTACAAGCCCGGACATTTCAGTCGTTGTTATTAGTTACAAACCCCTGCTTAAGGTGGTTCAGAGATATTATTTATATATTACTTACGGCGTTATTTTATTACTCCTAGTCGTAATTACTTTAATGTGGCGGCGAATTAAGAATTCGGCTATTGGGCAACGCGTCACCTCTGTAGTTCAAAACGTTCGCAAGACATTGCTTGGCGGGGGTCAGCGTGGAAAGCCCTTAGCTGGATTACGCATTATTGACGGACCTCCAAATATGATTAATCAAGAGCTGAAAATTCATACTGAGTCTATTAAGCTGGGGCGCGACCCTCAAAAGGCTGATATGACCTTCTATGGCGCGAATGTTAACTCTTCAATTAGCGGATTACACGCCAGAATTGAACGCGTCAATCATGCTTGGCGAATTGTCGCCCTTTCTGCAAGCGGAAGCGAAACGTTTATTGACGACTATCCAATCCCATTCAATGAGCCCACGCCTTTAAATGGCGGTCAAGTTATTAGATTAGGCTATCCCGCTCAACAGCCGGTTGTTTTCGAATTCGTAGAGCTTTCTCAGTCGGTTCGAAAAACTGAAAGCGGAACTAGAATTACGGATATACCTAGAGCTACTGATATGCCTAGAACGACCGATGTAAGTAGTAATAATGCGCTTCCAAACCAACCTGCCCGCCCAGTTAGTAAACCGCAATCAAGCGGGCAGGATGATGATATTTTTAATGAATATCGAAATAGATAACTGAATGAAACGCCTTTGAGTTTCGTTTTGTAAATTAGAACGGAGTATTTTTTATATGCGTAACGATTTGAGTAAAGGAACCCTCCTGAATGGCTTTGTGATTGAGAAGCCGCTGTCTAATAGCGGCGGTATGGCAAAAGTGTATTTAGCTTCGGTAAGTAACTCTAAATGTAAGGTGGCTATTAAAGTCGCGGATACAGACCCAAATGTGCCTTCGCCTGAAGATATGCTCTTGCAATGGGAAGCTGATCTGTTAACGAAATGGGATTGGCGACACCCAGGCATAGTACGGATCTTGCCAATTCCGTTACAAGGACGAAAGCCAGAATATGTGGCTAGAGCCATTAAGCTTAATCATCAACCTTGGTATATGGTCATGGAATACTTGCGGGGAAGTTCTTTAATGGATAATCTGAAAGAGATTCAAAAATATCCGCTTGAGTGGAAGTTGGAACTTTTTTATCACATCTTGCTACCCTTAGCCTTTATTCACCAAAAGGGATATGCTCATCGCGATATTAAGCCTGACAATATAGTTTTTCGCACTCAAATTTCGCCTAATCGTCCGCCTGAACCCGTTTTTGTTGATTTTGCTTTGACTACTAACGGGAAAGAGAGACGTGAAATTATTGATAATTCTTATACGTTAGAATATGCCTCGCCGGAACGGATACTTCGAGGAATGCCCATTGGCGGAGATGAAGACTTGGCCCCTGAAAACGTATTTGCTTCTGACGTTTGGAGTTTAGGCGTTATTTTGTACGAAATATTAACTGGCAAACTTCTCTTTAGAGGAAATAATAAAGAGAAAATTAGAACAACGATTATTCGCGAGCAGGTAAACTATGACGACCTTCCCTATACGGAAGATAAAAGTCATGTCCTTACCGCATTTCTTAGAAGTATGTTAAATAAGGATGCAGAACGGCGCCCGTCGTTGAAGGAAGTTCTTTATGCGTTGGAAGAAAAATTTCTTCCCCCTAGGATCGCTGTAGATTAAGCCCCTTTATTACAAATAGGAGATAAATAACTATGGATGCTATACAAGGAAAATATATACTTGGCGAGTGTACAAAAGTAGGCGACCCTCGGAGAAAACACGAGGATCGCGTCTTTACCGCTGAAATAACCTCTGCTGGCGGGCTTCCTCTACTTGTCGGTATTGTGGCGGACGGAGTAGGAAGCGCCGATTCGGGAGAGCGTGGCGCCCAACTTGCAATTGATACAGTGTGCCGCGTCTTTGAAAATATGCGTGATGATCGAATTCCAGATATGATTGAATATGCTCTTCGGGAGGCGAATCGCGAAGTTTATGAGGATAATCAACGCGCAGATGGAGACGGACTTACCACTCTGGTGGTTGCTGTAATTTATAACGACCGTTGCTTTATTGGGAACGTTGGCGATAGTCGCGCATACTGGGTTCAAGGCGGCGACAAAGGCAAGATGCTTCAATTGACTCGCGATCATAGTTATTACAATATGTATGGCGGCTCTGATCCGGACAGCGAAGACGCGGGTATGCTAGTAAATGCGATTGGTCGAAAACCAGAAGTTTATGTGGATACTGGATTTTATTTAGATGGCGAAAGAGGCGACGCTGATCAAGCTTTGCGGCGAGGGCTAAACGGGCTTCCTCTAAAACCAGGCGATTCAATCGTGCTCTGCTCAGACGGCTTGATAAAAAATGACCCGATGGGTTCGCGTTATGCTACTGATGCTGAGATTGCTAATGCAACTCATACAGAATATGAGCCTAATACTGCCGCAGTGAAGATGGTTAGCGCAGCGCTGGGCCGCCGACCGGACGATAATGTCTCCGCGGTAACTATGCAATTCCTGACGCCGACAATTATTGCCCACATGAAGTCCCAATCGGCATCTGCGAAACAAATGCAGAAAATTAAACGCATCGGCGCAATTGCATTTGCCTTAATTTCTTTAATTTTAATTGTGACTTTAGGAGTTCGCGCGGCGCGGAATCCCGCAACTGTAACTGTTATTCAAACGACAACAGCTATGCCTACGCTAACGCCTACCAGACCGGTTGACCCCGGTACGGCGCGCGTAGATTATGCGGCTCCAGGCTCTAATGTTGGGTTAGGACAGGAATTGACGCCCAACACGCAAATTGTGGCGGGCGGCAACGGCGTTCTCATTAGAACCGGTGAACAAGGAGGTTATACAGGCGCTATGTATTGGTTTGGGGGCAGCGCTGGCACGGTTAATTTTGACATAGCTCACATGGCGCCTTTCCTTGCGTCTGGAGCATTATATGTCAACCCCGGTCATAATAAAACTGAAGTCCTTTTTGCGCAGTGGGCAGATCTCCGCGCTACGGTTGAGGGTAGCCGCATGATTGTCGAGATAATTGGTAGCGATATTTGGATTTATTGCTTTGAAGGCGATTGTCTTTTAGATCCCGGCGGCGGAAAGGACCTTCTCAAAATTCAGCCTGGCTATAAAAGAATGTATTCTCCAAATTCAGGGCAGGCGAGCGCTCCGGAAGAGATGACCTATGATGAAAAATGGACATGGAATGTAAAATGTAATTATTGTATGCTTGGATGGAATGGTTTGCCAACGCCAACGCCAACGGCGGTTCCTTATAGCTCTAGCTCTTCTTCCAGAGATGATAGCAATGGCGGGGGGACAGGAGGAGTGTCTAGTTCTTCCAGTTCTTCCAGTTCTTCTAGTTCTTCTAGTTCTTCTAGTTCTTCTAGTTCTTCTAGTTCTTCTAGTTCTTCCAGTTCTTCTAGTTCTTCTAGTTCTTCTAGTTCTTCTAGTTCTTCTAGTTCTTCTAGTTCTTCTAGTTCTTCTAGTTCTTCTAGCTCTTCTAGTTCTTCTAGCTCTTCTACACCCTACCCGTAAATTGGCCTGACTATTAACAAAAAAACACTCCTGATGCAGAATTGTAGATGCGAACCCAATAACCTGTAAGCAGTACCTAGTGAGTTATACCACGCCGTGAGAAGCTCTCGATGACTTATGTAATGGACGGAGAGAAAAAATGCGACGTTGAAATCATGCCCCAAACGGCTGTCTGGTTTCACAGCGAAAAATTGCTATTGCCAATCCGCTAGGTGGTTGTGCGTGACTCAAAGAAAGTCTTCAAAACACAGGCTTTGTTATGCACAGATATCAAGGTCTCAGTCGAACAAATCATCGAGTGGTTTGTTCGACGTTGGCAAATTGAGGCTGCCTTTCATGATACCCGTACCTATTTGAGAGTGGAGACACAAAGACAATCGGCAGAGTTGTCTATCCTGCATAGTATGCTTGCCTTGCTGGGTTTGTTTTCCATCGTGACTTTGCTGGCAAACTTACATGCCCAGAAACAGAAACTGCCGGTTCAACAAGCGGCATGGTATAGCAAACAACTGCCTACCTTTTGGGTGTCCTGAGAATTGTGAAGCAAGTTTTATCCTCTTATCGCCCTTTTCGGACACCACAGTTTTATGCTGAAATCCAAAAAGCGCCGCGCCTTTGCTCCGCTTACCGCTACTCTCGCTCTTCTCATACTTTTTGAGCGTATCAAATTGATAAAGTCTAGCTTAGTTCATCTAGTTCGCCAGAAAATGGTGGTTCATCTACATGTTAAATGTAATTCGTGTTATTAAAAATAAACTAAATATTGAAAAAGCAAGCGCACTCTTTATTTTCTTGCTCACTGTGACTTTGATTTTTTACAGGCTTGACGAACCTCAAGCTATTGTATTTGATGAGACGTATCATATTCCATCTGCACAGAAATATTTGAACGGCGTTTTTTTTCAGGAATACCATCCGCCGTTAGGGAAACTCCTGATAGCTTTTGGGTATTATGCGAGTTGCCGCGGAGATATTACCAATAACTTTATCGAAGTCGAAAAGATCGCTGAATCTTGGCCTGCAAACCTAAATATAACTTGCTTTAGGTTTGCCCCCGCAGTTTTTGGGACGTTTATCCCGTTGTTTTTTTATTTTTTAATAAAAAAAATAACGGGAAATTTTAAAATTGCGCTAAGCGTATCTTTGCTACTCTTGTTTGACACGACTTTTTTGACGCAGTCGCGAATTGCCATGTTAGATGTATTTTTGTTGTTCTTTATTTTGGCGAGTCTGTACTATAGTGTCGTTATCATTCAAGATTTTGAGAAAAATAAAAAGAGGTTGATCCTGTATGCCTTTTTTGTGGGTTGCGCTATTAGCGTGAAATATACGGGCTTGGTTGCGCTAATCCCCTTTTTATTTTGGATAGTAAAGAATGTAATTGAAAAAAGAGCGAGGCAGCGTTTCAAACAGGTAGTCTTTGTTTTCTTTATAGTCGGAGCCGTGTTTCTGCTTTGGTGGCAAGTTCATTTTGTCCTTGCGGTAAATATTGTTTCTAATCACACATATAAAGCTTCGACTGAACATTTACAGGTGGTTGGGGATGAATATTTAAAGGGAAATTTACTTTCAAATTTTGTTGTACGCCTGACCGATTCAATTAGATATCACATAAACCATAATGAGGGAGTGCCATCTTTGCGCTTGGGACAAAGCGATGAAATTGGTAGTCCTTGGTATCAATGGATGGTAGGCGGTAAGGCGATCAATTATCGTTGGGAGACGCCAGATAGCGTCACCTACAGGTACATCTATCTTGTTCCTAATATTGTTACATGGCTGATCTCGCTTTTAGGCGGACTTCTTGGTAGCGCGATTTTCGTTTCTGATATTTTGTTTGGATATTTAAAGAAAAGCCGAGAAAAGGTTTTTCTGGAATACCTAGTAATATTGTACTGGGGGTATATAGTTCCTTTTTGGCTCATTCAGCGAGTGATGTATCTTTATCATTATATTCCCGGGATGGTTTTTGGCTTATTACTCTGGGCGGCCGTTTTGAACATCCTTCAGAAGGAGGGTAAGAAGATAGAATATTTACTGGCGATTACGGCGCTTGCGGCTGTAATTATCTTCTTTTTATTAAGCCCGTTTGTCTATTATTTGCCATTAACTAACGCTCAGTTTGAAATTAGAAATATTTGGCCCATTTGGGAATTAAGATGCGTACAGTGCCTTTGAATTTCTTTAAGAAGATCACGCCACGCTTACCCCAACATTAACTTCGGACGGTATTGCAAAGCCTCCGCCAAATGTGCGGATTGAATCTCTGCGCTTCCCGCTAGATCGGCGATAGTTCTCGCCAATTTCAAAATGCGATGATACGCCCGCGCCGATAGATTCATCTGACTCATCGCGGCGCGCATCAGGCTTTGACCTTCATCCTGCAGTTGACAAAATTGGCGAATCTCCCCGACGCGCATATCTGAATTGGAAACAACGTCTGAATTGCCGAATCTTTTTTGTTGAATATCCCTAGCCGCTTGCACTCTTTGACGAATTGTTTCAGAGGTTTCGCCTAATTTGTTGCCGCTTAACTTTTCATAATCCACGCGCGGGACTTCAATATGAATATCAATGCGGTCGAGCATGGGACCTGAAATCCGTTTTTGATATTTGGTCACCACGGCTGGGGCGCAGGTGCAAGGTTTTTGCGAATCGCCGTAATAGCCGCACGGACAGGGATTCATCGCCGCGATAAGTTGAAAGTTTGCCGAAAAAGTGAGCGAGCCTTTGGCGCGGCTGATGGTGACGATTTTATCTTCCATCGGCTGACGCATGACTTCCAGCACGCGCGAACCAAATTCAGGAAATTCATCTAAAAATAAAACGCCGCGATGCGCGAGCGAGATTTCTCCGGGCTTGGGGATGTTTCCGCCGCCGACTAAACCTGCGTGTGAAATTGTATGATGGGGTGAGCGAAAGGGACGTTGTTTGATCAATGGCGTGCCAGCGGGGAGTTGATCTGCCACTGAAAAGATTCTGGTCACATCCAGCGCTTCTTCGATGGATATTTCCGGTAGAATGCCGGGCAAGGCGCGGGCTAATAATGTTTTGCCTGCGCCGGGCGAGCCAACCATCAGTACGTTATGTCCGCCAGCCGCGGCGACTTCTAATGCGCGTTTGACGTGTTCTTGTCCTTTGATTTCGGAAAAATCAGTGGGGGTGAATAACGGTTCCAGTGAATCTGTTGAAGCTTGGTAAATGCCAATAGATTGCCGACCCGCTAAATGGTCGTAAAGATGCGCGAGCGTTTTGACAGGATACACGTCCAGATCGGGAATCAAAGCCGCTTCGCCCGCATCTGCTTCGGCGACGAAGATGCGCTTAAATCCATTGGCGCGCG
>JADLCG010000325.1 GCA_020847355.1 Anaerolineales bacterium
AATTCATCCGGCGGGTTGAACATGGTTGAGTAAGTAAGTTTGAAATCAGACATAGGAATTCTCCTTTTGATATTTTGAAACAAACTGCGAACTGAGTATAGCGTAGGACTTCGCGCCCGTCAAAGATGGGGGATTCGGAAAGCCCATTGAAGCGTTTCTACAAGATCAGACGCGCATGTCCATCTTGCCCTTACGCAGTGGCGTAAAACGTAGCTTCTACAACCGTTTTCTACGCCTTCTTAATTTAGCGTCATCTACCCATTTGAAAAGCGTCAAGATAAACGGAAAATCTCCCAGCCAGCCGAGGAAATTTCCCCATAATTTGATCAAGCCTTTTGGTTCGTCAGGCAATGCGGCGGCGGATGAAAAATCCACAATGCGTCCGTCTAGTTGATATACATAGCGGCTGATTTGTTTGACTTCCGGTTCTGCTAACAGAAAATTTCGCACCGCTTCTTTTTCGCGCGGAGTCATCCACTGCGGCAGGTCGGATGTCGCTTTGAAGTTGCAAATTAAGGCTAAATCCTGTAGTTGAATTTTATGTTCTTCCGCCAGCGAATTTTCTTTGGATTCAAAATATTCCACGTCTGGATCAATATGCGCGAGGTCTTTTAACCATAGACGGTTAACAACTGTGCGGACTGCGTTTTTTGTGCCCGGTGTGGCTGGATTGTAGAGCAGGGTTTCGTTGCGATAATTTTCCCACTCGTGCGAAACGTCCGGTCCAATGCGGATCGCGTCACAAACTCCCAAAGCGGGGAGAATCGGCGTGCCGCATGTTAGAAAAAAAGCGCCGTCGCCCATTGCCTTGGATAATAGTTTCAAACATTCGCGGTAAGCGCTTTCGCGCGGCAGGTTGTTATAGCGCTTACCCTTCAATGCGCCCGCGTATAAGAAGTCAAGCTTGAAATAGTCAAAGCCCCAGCGGCGCACTTGTTGCATTAGGGCAGTCAGCCACGAGATTACATCCGGGTGCGTGGTATCCAGCGCGAAAAGTTGTTCGCCCCAATTGAATCCCGCCGAGACCAAACGTCCGGCTTCGTCTTTCAAAAACCAATCTTGATGATTGCGAAACAAGCGCGAGGATTTTGCCGCGATCAACGGCGCGAGCCATAAACCGGCGGTGCGTTGCGTTGATTTAATTTTATCCGCCAGCGCCTGCATCTTTGACGGGAATTTTTTATTTGCCTCCCAATCGCCAATCTTTTTTTGCCAGCCGTCGTCCACTTGCAAAACTTCAAACGGCAGATCGCCGAGTAAGTCAAAGGTCTTGTGCAAAATCTTTTCATCAATCAGCGTGTACAAGCTGTACCACGAACACCACACGCGCGGCACGTGTTTTTTTTCTACATGACCAAAGCGGCGTTTGAGCTGATTTACGTATGCGTCAAAGACCTGACTCTCTTCACCGTACATGATGAACCACTCAATTTCGTCCGCCTCGCTCTGACCTTTGAGTTGGTCGCCAACTAAAAACACATGCGCGTCTGTCGCCAGCGCTCCTAGTAAAAGAATTTTCCCATCCTCGAATTCAACCGCGCCCAACCACGAGCCATGCGGATTTTCCTCGTAAGCGTATTCCACGTCCAATTGAAGCGGATGAAAAATCTTAGGTTTTTGTTGCGGCAGGGAAGTGGGATTCGTCCAACTGGCTAACGACCAAGATTGCCAGCCGTGACGATAGTACTTGACAGGCTGGGAGGACAATTCGACTTGTATGTTTTTTGATCTGACGATCTTGTACGTTGCGATTTCTGATTGTTTGATTTTTTGCATTGTGAGCGAGTCTATTCTGTGATGCCGTTATCTACTTTTAATTTTTTTTCTAACCGGCGGAAATATGCCCAGCCTGCAAAGAAAACAATCGGAGCAAAAGCAAATATAACGGTAAAAATAAGCGCGTAGCTTTTCTGCGGATATGCTTCAACGGCGTTTAATGTACTTGCGTCAGGATCAGACAAACTTTCAAAGGAGGAGATTATATAATTCTTTGAATAATCGGCGAGTAGCAATTTGCATTGGCGGCTTGCCTTGCAAACAACGATACCTGTTAACGCGAAATCTGCGGAATCGTAAATCAAGGAAATTGATTCGTTGGGCTGAATTGGAAAATCGCGTTGTAGGATTGAGCCATGTTGAGCGATTACTTCAGGGTGGCCGCGCGTGGTGGTGATCGGGGTCACGAACAATACCTCATTCGTTTTATTTTCTATCGCGGCGGTTGATTCAAAAAGATTGACCATGAAACTTAGATAACCGGGGATGTAGCTCTTTGGCAATAGCTCCAATAGAGAGACGCTACTGCAAAAGCCGCAAGGTAAGGAGAGGATAAAAAGGAAGAACAGCGCCTTTCTGGCGAGACGGGATTTCCTTGTTTCTGCAGAAGACATAGGCGACTCCTTTTAGAAAGCCTTGTTGAAGTTAATCATACTACTTTTTCCGTCAGCCAAAGAAAAGCCTGAAGGGCAGAAACCAGGCCTGCCCGAAGTTGGAGACGCGCTTTGCGACCTTGACGTTAAATGTGTCATCAGGTATATTCGTCGTCACTTTCGGAAATGAGAGTTGAATCCCATGTATGAATTCGACAGAATAGATATAAAAATCATCAACTTGCTTCTTGAAGACGGCAGAATGTCCGCCTCTGAAATGTCGCGGCGGATGGTTGATATTTCAGAACGGGCGATTCGCTATCGCGTAGACCGGATGCTGGAAGAGGGCGTGATGCAGATCAGCGCGGTAGTCAACCCGGAAGCTTTGGGTTTCAATATCAAGGCAGATGTTTGGTTGGAAGTAGAAGCGGACGCAGTTTTAGACGTGGCGAAGAAAATGGCTTCTTTTGAAAATGTGACGTACGTAGCCTGCGGCATCGGTCAGAACGATATCAGCATTCAAGTTGCGGCGAAAGACACCTCTGAGGTTTATTACTTTGTCACTGAAGTAGTGAGAAAAGTGCCCGGGGTGCGTAAGACCACAACTTCGATTGTGCCGATCGTTTTGAAAGATGTTTACCAGTGGAGAGTGCCGGAGCGAATTGCAAATAAGTTGTCCGAGAAAGAATCAATAACAACGCCTAAATAACCCATTTGAGGAGAGTGTATGTTTGGTTCAAAAACTCAGACGCTACAGCGCCGCGCAAAACAGGTTTTGCCGCTGGGCGTCAATTCTAATTTTCGTTATTGGGGAGATCAAATTACGCCGTACGTTCAAAAAGCCAAAGGCGCTTACCTTTGGGATGTGGATGACAAGAAATATATTGATTATCGTATGGCGTTTGGTCCCGTCATTTTGGGCCATGCGTTTGATGAAGTTGACGCAAAAGTAATCGAGGAAATTCAAAATGGACTCTTATTCGCCATGACCGGCGAATTGGAAGTTGCCGTGGCTGAGATGATTGTTGATATGTCGCCTGCCATTGAAATGGTGCGCATGGCATGTTCGGGCACCGAAGCCACGATGCACGCCATCCGAGTCGCTCGCGCCTATACTGGGCGCGATTTAATTTTAAAATTTGAAGGCAACTATCACGGAATGCACGATCATGCTTTATGGTCAACCTATGCGCCTGTGGAAGCGTACGGCAATGCGCGCAGTCCCATTGCCGTGCCCGGGTCTTCGGGTATTCCCAAGTCTATGCGCGATTTCATCATCACGCTTCCATTCAATGATTTTGAAGGTTTCGAGCGCGTGATGAAATCGTACGGCGAGCAGATCGCCGCAGTGATCACCGAGCCGTGTCAGGGAAATTGCGCGGCAATCAATCCGCAGGATGGATTTTTGCAGTTGATCCGCAAGAAGACCGAAGAATATGGCTGTGTATTTATTTTGGATGAAGTCAAGACGGGATTCAGAATCGCCAACGGCGGAGCGCAAGAATATTATCGCCTCAAACCGGACCTCGTGACTTATGCGAAAGCCCTCGGCAATGGCTACCCTGTGGCGGCGTTCGGCGGGAAGAAAGAGATTATGTCCATCATTGGTCAGGGCGTGGCTATTGGCGGGACGTACACGAACAACAAGCCCGGCATTGCTGGCGCGTATGCTACTTTGAATTTATTGAAAACTAAGCCAATCTTGAAATCCATCGCCCAGCGCGGGCAGAAATTAATGGACGGCTTGAAAGATATTTTTGAAGAGAACGATATTCCCGTTGTGATGACAGGCTACCCTGCGATGTTTTCATTTTCTTTGAATATTGATGAAGTAAAGAATCAACGCGATTGGGCGAAGAGCGATCATAATCTTTATCTCGAATTAGCGGAAAAAGCCATTGCCAAAGGTATCATGCCCGACCACGATGCGCGCGAGCCGTGGTTCATGTGCTATGAACATTCCGACGCGGACATTGACGAGACGTTGAATGTCTATGCGGAGATTGTGAAGGAAGTGAA
>JADLCG010000326.1 GCA_020847355.1 Anaerolineales bacterium
AAATAGTAATAAGCGTCGTTATCCGCTTGTTGCTGGCACATGAGTCCAAAGGCAGTGTATTGATCCGAATTATTGGGATAGACAGTCGTTTCAATATGAACGTTTTCGTAGTCAACATCGTTGGGTCTAGTCCAGACAAACCAGTTGGTAGGCGTCAGCTTAGCTTTCAACGTATCGTTTACATATTCAATGGTTTGGTCGGCGTCTGAAAGCAAGCCCCAAGGTTCGTTTTGATTTGAAAAATCATCCTTGAATAGAACGGTGATAGAGGCTGTGGGCGAAACAGCGGGGGCAGACGTTGAAGTAGGAGCGGGGGTTGAAGTGGGGATCGCGGTGGCGGTGGGTTGCGTGAATAGCGTAGTGGCAAAGCCAAATCCGCCGGCTAGGAAAAGCACGATACACAGTACGACAAGACAACCAAGCGCTATGGGGATAATCGTTTTTGATGCGTCAGATTTAGAAACTGTTTGGGTAGTTGAAACCGCTTGCCCTGAGAAAGGGGCGTTATCTTTTTTGTCATCTTCAAAATACAATGAACCCACGCCGTCTAATGAATGACGCCACGCCGCCGCAAATTCGGCAGTGGTTGCATAGCGATCCTTTGGGTCTTTGGCTAGGGCTTTGATGATGGTTTGCTCGACAAACATTGGAATATCGGGCTTGACAATCGAAGGCAGGGGCAAAGGTTCGTTGAGATGCTTGAGAATGACCGCCAACGGAGTATCCGCCACGAAAGGCACGCGCCCAGCGACCATTTCATACAAGATCACGCCCAGCGAATAAATATCTGAGCGTTGGTCAATGGGACCGGCGGCGGCTTGTTCGGGGCTGATATAGGCGGGCGTGCCTAAGATGGCGTCGGTTTGGGTAAGGCGCGGCGAAGCGCTCTCCAGCAATTTAGCAATTCCAAAATCAGTGAGAAAAATGTGACCGGTAGAATCTACCAACACATTCGCCGGTTTTAAATCACGATGCACAATACCTTGACCATGCGCATACCCCAGCGCATCGGTAAGTTGCATGAATATTTTGTCAATTTCTTTTAAGGATAATTGCCCCGCCTGCATTTTATCTTTGAGCGTGCCGGCTTCCAGATAGCGCATGACAAAGTAAGCGATGCCGTTTTCTTCGCCATAATCAAACACCGGCAGGATGTAAGGATGTTCCAGCCGAGCGATGATGCGGGCTTCTTGCTGAAAGCGTTTGACAAATTCCGGGCTTTCCGCCAATTGACCCGGTAAAACTTTGATCGCCACATTGCGATCCATAGAGACTTGATAGGCTTTGTAAACGCTCGCCATGCCCCCTTCGCCGATTTGTTCAATAATTCGATATGTGCCAAGCATTTGTCCGGGGTGAAGTCTATTATCCATATCATTCTCCTGATTGCAAAAAAACTATTCCCGTAAAGTTGGTCTTAAGGCACGCGATACACGGCTCGTAAATTTCCTTGCGCGTCAAACAATTTGGCGTTCTCTCCCGAACTCCAAACTGGTTCGCCAATGCCCCAATATAAATCAATCACATTATCTGTGCCGGAAACAGTATGGATTTGCACGGCGCCGTCTTGATAAAGCGTAATCTTCGGAAAAGAAAATGTATTGCCGTTTTCATCCTTCAACTGCCACGAGGCTAGGTCTAATTCGCCTGCGCCTTCAAATTTAACCACCACAATTTCAGAGGCTAAAACTCCCGCGCCAATTACGCTACTGATCTTGACGGGAATATCCGTTTGCAAAGTCGTGTTGGCGGAAGCCGGATTGCCGCTGACCAAGGTCGCTTGCGCCACAGCCGGTTGCGTGATGGAGCGGTAGTTACGGTCATACCAAAATAACATTCCGCCGGTGACAGTCGCCGAGACCAAGGCATTGAGCAATAAATACTGGATTAGTTTTCTTTTATCCATCTTGAGCGAATGATAGCATAAAAGACGCTACTTACGGTTTTGATAATGCAAGCGCCACCCAATCCCCCATTTGACGAAGTTCGCCGCGCACCAGACCTTTTGCCTGCCCAGCCGCGATGACATCCTCTGCCTGATGATTTAGGATTCCGCTGAGGATGATCTCGCCTTTGGATTCGATCAAATCCGCCAAGCCTGCATCGAACAAGCGAATCAAAATCGGACCGAGGATATTGGCGACGACTAGCGGCGCTTGTCTAAACTCAAATTGTCCGTTCAATACTTCCGTCACCGAGCCTTGACCTAAAATCAATTCCTCCCCCACGCCATTTACATCCGCATTCTCGCGCGAGTTCTTCACCGATTCAATATCAATATCCACGCCGAGGACTTTACTCGCTCCGAGTTTTACTGCGGCAATCGAGAGGATGCCCGATCCGCAACCGACATCAATTGCAGTTGACAGTGGATGATTGGCAGTTGATCGTTCCATCAATTCCAAACATAATTGCGTGGTGGGATGTGTGCCTGTGCCAAATGCCATGCCCGGATCAATTTTGATCGGGATGCGACTCGGCTCAGGGTTTTGCAACCAAGCCGGGAGGATTAAGAGGCGTTCGCCAATTAGAATCGGTTTGTAGTGTTGCTTCCAGGCTTCCATCCAATTTTGATCGGCGATTTGTTTGTACGTTGGCGTTGGCACGGGTTGAATCATGCCCAAATAGAAAAGCGCTTCTTCAATTTTTTGGCGCGTCTCTTCGAGTTGATCGTTCACTTCCAAATATGCGCGGACGGTGATTGGTCCAGTAGCTGTGCCTTCGTCTTCTTCGTCATTGAACCTTACGCCTTGTTCGGTCATCACGCCGTTGGGAGCAAAACGCGCCAATACATCCGCCACGGATTCGGCGAGTTCGCCATTTACAGTTAAAGAAACTTCAAGCCAATTCATTAGTTCTCCAGTGTTCAGTATTCAGTGTTCGGTATTCAGTGTTCGGTATTCAGTGTTCAGTGAGCAGTAATCAAGTTGATAGTGATACGCCCTAAATAAACTGCCAACAATCCTAACATCACATTCGCGCCAACGTTGAGGATGGCATTGAGCGGAAAGCCTTGTCGAAATAAATTAATCGTATCATTCCCAAAAGAAGAAAAAGTCGTGAAGCCGCCCAACACGCCAAGCACAAGGAATAAGCGCGACTCGTCTGAGAAATTCCCATAATTTTCGCTGAGTTGCGCCAACAAGCCGATTACAAAACATCCAATCAGATTGACCGCCAAAGTCCCCAGCGGAAATGATTTGGCATAGCCTTGCACGTATCCGCCAAGCCAATAACGCGAGACTGAGCCGATAAACCCGCCGATACCCACTAAAAATATATTTCTCATTTAAGCCTTTCGATTTTGCCTGCCGCCCATTGTATCAATTTCTTTTCGGCAAATAACATGATCGGTAATTCATTCACATCGAAATATTTCATCTCTGAAATTTCGTGAGAAGGTTTGAATTCGCCGCCGGTTATTTTGCACAAATAGGTAATGCCCAAATGCGGAAATTCTTTGGCGCTGGTAACGCGCAATAACTTTTCAACTTCAATGTGCATATGCGCCTCTTCAAAAAACTCGCGGACAACCGCCTCCGCAGGTTGTTCGCGGTATTCCAAAGCTCCGCCGGGAATCCCCCATTCATATTTTCGGTAAGTGTGTTTGAAAAGCAAAACTCTGCCCGCTTGATCAAAAATCAGCGCGGATACGCCTGCATTGAACTTCGGCTGAATCAAGCGCGTCACCGCCACATGAATCCACAGTGGCAATTTTCGCCAGAGGCTGAATATAATTTTTATCATAAGTCAAAAGATTATAAACGAGGAGTTGACCATAGACCGCAGACACTCAAAGCGTCCAAAACAAAAAGCGAGCAGACTCTTCATCCACTCGCCAATTACCAATTACCAATTACTGAACACTATCAACTACCAACCGCCAACCGCTCTCATCCCCCCAACGCTTCGCTCAACCAATCCAAAAATCCTTTTTCCTGCGGCTGAACAGTCGTCCCCAAACTCTCCGCTAATTTTTCAAACAACTCGCGCTGTTCTTTGGTTAGTTTGGTCGGCACCGCCACATTGACAATGACCAATTGGTTGCCGCGATGCTTTTGGCGTAAAAATGGAACGCCTTTGCCCTTCATCGTAAACACTTTGCCGGACTGTGTGCCAGCCGGAATTTTCAGCTTATCGTCGCCGTCTAAAGTCGGCACAGTCACATCCGCGCCGAGCACAGCTTGCGCCACATTGATATCCAAATTTAACAAAACGTCATTTTCACGGCGCTTGAAGAATTGATGCGGTTGAACGTCCAAAACCAAAAACAAACTGCCGTTCGGTCCGCCATTTTCGCCGGGTCCGCCTTCCCCATTCAAACGGATTTGCGTGCCATGATCCACGCCCGCAGGGATTTGAACTTGCTTAGTAACTTTCTTTCTTTCTAAGCCGTTGCCTTTGCAAGTTTTACAAGGCGCAGAAATAATTTCGCCGCGCCCATTACAAGTTGGGCAGGGTCCCGTTTGCACCATCTGACCCAAGAACGTTTGGCGCACTTGCCGCACCTCGCCTTGACCGTTACAAGTGGAACACTTAACTGGTTTTGTATCCGGCTCGGCGCCATTGCCATGACAACGCGAACAAGTTTCATCGCGGGAAAATTCAATTTCTTTTTCAATACCAAACACGGCTTCTTCAAAGGTGAGGGAAATTTGCATTTGCAAATCCCGGCCGCGGCGTGGAGAGTTGCGCGAACGTCTTCCGCCGCCAAACCCGCCTAGTCCGCCAAACAAGCCTTCAAACAGATCGTTGATATCTACCGTGTAATCATGGAAGCCGCCATTCCCGCCCATGCCTGCTTTTCCATACCGGTCATACCGCGCGCGCTTTTCAGGATCTGAAAGCGCTCCATAGGCTTCGTTGATTTCTTTGAACTTATTTTCAGCGTCTGGTTCTTTGCTGACATCCGGGTGATACTGACGCGCCAATTTACGAAACGCGCCTTTGATTTCATCATCGCTCGCGTTTCGGCTGACGCCTAATATTTCATAATAATCTTGACTGCTCATAATAAAAATAGTCACCAGTCACAGGTCGCAGGTCGCCAACTTTTGACCTATGACCTGCAACCGAACTTATTCCTTCACTTCGCCTTCCACCACATCGGGATTTTCATTAGCGCTTGATGCGTTGGATGAAGAGCCCGCCTCAGGCTGACCCGCGGCTGGATTCTGCTCATAGACAGATGCGCCAATCTTTTGAATTGCCTGCCCTAACGCCTCCGTAGCCGATTTGATTTTCTCAACGTCTTCGCTTTGCGCCGCAGATTTCACTTCAGCCACTTTGGTTTCAATATCGCTCTTCACATCGGCAGGGACTTTATCGCCAAATTCGCGCAGGGCTTTTTCGGCCGCGTAGGCGGTGTTATCGGCGTTATTTCTGGCTTCAATTAAGTCTTTGCGTTTTTTATCATCCTCAGCATGAGATTCCGCGTCCTTACGCATCTTCTCAACTTCCGCATCGCTCAAACCAGAAGAAGCCGTGATCGTAATATGTTGCGTTTTGCCTGAGGCTTTATCTTGCGCACTCACTTTCAAAATTCCGTTCGCGTCCACGTCGAAGGTCACTTCAATTTGCGGCATTCCACGCGGGGCTGGCGGAATACCATCCAAAATAAATTTACCCAGCGATTTATTATCCGCCGCCATTGGGCGCTCGCCTTGTAGAACATGAATTTCCACTTGCGTTTGATTATCGCCCGCAGTAGAAAATACTTGCGAACGGCGCGTGGGGATGGTTGTGTTGCGTTCAATTTGCGCAGTCGCCACGCCGCCTAAAGTTTCAATGGCTAAGGTCAATGGCGTAACGTCTAACAATAAAATATCTTTGACTTCGCCGCCGAGCACGCCCGCTTGAATCGCCGCGCCAATCGCCACTACTTCATCAGGGTTCACGCCTTTGTGCGGGTCTTTGCCAAAGAAAGCGCGCACGCGATCTTGAATGGCAGGCATACGAGTCATACCGCCCACTAAAACGACTTCGTTGATGTCGCCTGGGTTTAATCCAGCGTCGGTCAGCGCTTGGCGCACAGGAGCGATCGTTCGGTCCACGAGGTCCGCCGTAATTTGTTCAAGTTTTGCGCGGGAAAGATTCATCACCAAATGTTTTGGTCCGCTGGAATCCGCAGTTAAGTAAGGCAGGTTGATTTCCGTTTGCAAAACTGTGGAAAGCTCGATCTTGGCTTTTTCAGAGGCTTCTTTCAAGCGTTGTAAAGCCTGGCGGTCGTTGTGTAAATCAATGCCGTTATCTTTTTTGAATTCTTCGATCAAATAATCCATAATCCGCAGGTCAAAATCATCGCCGCCGAGGAAGGTATCGCCGCTGGTAGCGCGGACTTGGAAAACGCCGTCGCCCACGTCTAAAATAGAAACGTCAAACGTGCCGCCGCCCAAGTCATAGACCACGATAATTTCATTTTTCTTTTTATCCAAACCATACGCCAAAGAAGAAGCGGTGGGCTCGTTGATGATTCTCAAAACTTCCAAGCCGGCAATCTTGCCCGCGTCTTTGGTGGCGTTGCGTTGCGCGTCGTTGAAATAGGCTGGCACGGTAATCACGGCTTGCGTAATCGTCTCGCCCAAATAGGCTTCAGCGTCCGCTTTGATCTTTGCCAAAATCATCGCCGAAACTTCCGGCGGAGAATAATCTTTCTCATCCAACTTCACGCGCACATCGCCGTTATCGGCTTCGGTGACGGCATACGGCACGCGCTTGCGCGTGCGTTCAACTTCCGCATCGCCAGATTTACGCCCCATAAAACGCTTGACTGAAAAAATCGTGTTCTGCGGATTCGTAATCGCTTGGTTACGCGCCACGCGCCCAACCAAACGTTCGTGATTTTTATTCACCGCCACCACCGAAGGGACTAAGCGCTCCCCTTCCGCAGAGGGAATCACAATCGGTTCGCCGCCTTGCATCACCGCCGCCACAGAGTTTGTCGTGCCGAGATCAATTCCGATAATTTTTGCCATTAT
>JADLCG010000327.1 GCA_020847355.1 Anaerolineales bacterium
GGACCCGGCGGCGAAGGCTTTGCCCGCGCTTGTTACGCGACCTCTTACGAGAAAATTGAAGAAGCCCTGCGCCGCATGGAAAGATTTATGTCACGGCACGGATAAGAAAAGAAATTAAGTTATGCAAAAGACGAGCCGCATGGCTCGTCTTTTGTGTGTAATTGCTTTGCGTTTTTCCTTTTACATTACGCAAAGAACTACCAATCTTGCCCTTCCCATTCTTTCATAAACTGATCTAAGAAATCTTCCATAAGCGCATGTCTGTGCGCGGCAATGCGTTTGGCGGTTGGGGTGTTCATCATGTCTTTGAGCAAAAGCAGTTTTTCATGAAAATGTTTGATCGTGTCGCTTTGGCTGTTTTTATAGGCTGTAAAAGTTTGGTGCATTTCAGGCGTTGACTCGGGGTCGTACAACATTCTGTTTTTATAGCCGCCATAAGCGAAGGCGCGCGCAATGCCAATCGCGCCGATGGCATCCAGCCGATCCGCATCTTGGACGATGAAGCCTTCGAGCGAATCCATTTTGTTCTTCACGCCCGCGCCTTTGTAGGAAACATTTTTGATGATCTCGCACACTTTGTCGGCAATGGAAATATCTACGGAGCAGGAATCAAGCCACAACTTGGCGCGAAGCGGGGTTTCATCTTCATTATTATTGAATTTCCAATCGTCTAAATCATGCAATAAAGCGGCGATCTGCACGATGAACGAATCCGCTTTTTCATGTTCGTTGATGGCGAGCGCATTCTTCCAGACGCGATAGATATGCCACCAATCATGACCGGAAGAATCGTTTGAAAATTCCTGTTTAATGTATTCGGCTGTTTTTTGGATGATGTCGTTTTGTTTCATGTCCATGTTTTTATAAATTATTTTAGATATTAAAAATCTGCAAAGCTAACAACCCAACGCCAACGCAACCGAAGATTAATCCCATACCGCATAAAAGAATGGACGTGAAATACAAACTCATAAACCTTTTGATGCGGGAGTTTTGCGGGTTGGCTGGGTCGTACAACACGTCAATTTGTTGACCTTCCTTAAACATCGGCGGATTGGTGGATAAATTATCGCGCTGTTCAATCGTTTGCCCGTCAATGGTTCTAAACTGGTAAATCGGAGAATACCCCCCACCGCCTTTTGAGCTACGGCTATACACCATACGCACAACTGTCCCTTTGACTTCCTGGGCTTTGCCTAAAAATATTCTGGTGCGAATAAAAAGAAACGCGCCAATTACAAACAACAACCCGCCGATCAATGGAAACACAATACCGATAATTAAATTCGCAGACATGCTTTACTCCTTTAGGGTTTTATTCAACTCTTTGCCAAACGATCGTTCCGGTAACAATTTCTTGATTCAACTTAAACGTAGGCGTGCGCAATTGTAGAACATTTTCCTGCAATTCAAAATAGCGGATCTGCTGTGTGCCTTCCATATTTGGAAAAATTGAGCCTTCCACATGATGCGTCACTATGCCTTGTGCGACATCCACTTGATACGAGCCGAAATATGAAATCACGCCCTGATAATTCGCTAAAACTTCTTCGATCGTTCCGCGCATTTGATCCGCGATCTGAAAGCGCGGGCGCTCGGCTTTCATTAGCTGACCGGAGAAGCGCATGGTCTCAGTGTAGATGATCGAGCCGACCGCCGCCTTGCCAAAGGGATAGATGATTCGGTTTCCTTTGGCTTCAAATTTAAACTGACGCAGTTTCCACGCGCCGATAATTGAATCTGATATGGTCAAGTTTCCCTACTCGTAAATATTATTCCACGTAACTACGCGGTTGCGGCCAGTCTCTTTGGCGCGATAGAGCGCTTTATCCGCCAGAGCGAGCAGTTCCGCGCCGGTTTTGGCGTCCGCTGGGAATTCAGCCACGCCGCAAGAGACGGTGGCGTGGATCGGCTTGGCGGGGTCGGCGGCGTGCGCTTCTTGAAAAGCGCTTCGCCATTTCTCGGCGACTTTGAGCGCATCCTCGCAGGAACTATTGGGCAGTAAGACTAAAAATTCTTCGCCGCCATAACGGTAGATCGTATCCTCCGTGCGGGTGTGGCGAATTAACAGTTTGGCAAAACTACGCAAAATCAAATCGCCTTCCGCATGACCCAAAGTATCGTTGACTTGTTTGAAGCGATCAATATCAATCATCACCGCGCTTAAGGGATAATGTTGACGCAGAGCGCGCGCCAACTCGCGCTCTAGCGTTTCATCTAAATAGCGGCGGTTGTATAACCCAGTGAGCGGATCGCGAATGGCTTGTTCGCGGAGTTCGGCTTGCGCGGCTTTGAGCGGCGTAATATCGCGCCAGACGATTAAACGCCCAAGCAAATTTTTGCGCTCGTCATAAAGCGGCGTTAGACTCAGATCAAGATAGGCGGCGGGCAGGTCGAGAAAAATTTCGGCGCGCAAATCGTCAACCTTAGCGAAGGCTTCAATCAACTTGGGCCAGTTCGAAAAAATTTCTTCGGCGGAGTAGCCAACTTCGGGTGGTTGCGCCAGTTTCAACGTCCGGATGGCGGCGGGGTTGAAATCCACCAAGCGATTCTGAGCGTCCAGCACAACCACGCCGTCGTTCATGTTTTCAATCAAAGCGCTGCGCGCCACCGGTAGAACATCCAATAGGCGATAGCGTAATAAAGCGTAAGTAAACGCCAAACCGGTAAGCGTAAATGAAAATGGCGTGTTATCGGCATTGGGGAAGGGGCTAAAGCCGCTGAGAAATATAATACTGTTGATCCATGGGAAGCCCAGCCCAATGATGATCACCCCCAATTGTTTGCGATAAATTCCCGTCGCTTGCCTGAAGCGGCGGATGAAGACAATCATGCTAATTAGAATGAGAATGTAGGAATAAATTGTGTTTGCCCAAAAAACCGGACCGGCGTTGGAGATGATGCCGATGTTTTCAGTTGTATGTCCCCCAAAAAATAAGTTGTGATATGCGTCGGTTGCCATGAGAATCAAAACAAAAAGCGGAACGACGCTTAAGCCAATCAGCAACGGCGCTTTGACCCATTCAGTCAATTCCGAAAATTGCATGGCAAAAACGAGCGCGGCAGGCGGGATGACGACCACGCCGAGATAGGTGACATACAGCCAAAAATTGGGGTAGGGCGCGGGAGCTTTCGCCCAAAATAATCCGTAGGTAATATCCCACCAGCTAAAACTGAACATCAAAATGGTCAGCGGAACTGCGCCCAAAGCGCTGTGGCGCGTTTGCGAGATGATCAGCCCGCCCATAAAGCAGACCAACCCGGCGACTAACAAGGCGGCGCTAAAACTAATGTTTGGAGGTATCACAACAAACTCAGTTGGATTCTTTCTTTATAAACTCGGCGCTTTTTCGGCTGATTATACCTTTCCCGATAACTCTCAACGAAAGAAGCTGAATTTATAGGGCTATCGCATTTGGATTTTTATCCGCTAATCTGCGCCAATCTACGCGATTTTTTTAGAAAGATTAGCGCGAATTCGTGAAGATTGGCGGATTCTGAAACTAAATCACCAAAGGTTGGGTTTCAAGATTTTCAAATGCGATTACCCTAGCCGAGTTTATGAATAAAACATAGCCTCGGCGATTATTAAGGATACAACAAAGGCGATTCCAAAGATCACGCTCCCTAAAGCAACGCTAACCAGCGTCGCTCCCAACGCGGAGAGCAGGATATGCCAATTATATTTAGCCGTCAAAAATCGAGTTAGCTTCCCTGCCGCAATTGCAGATAGAATAATTCCAATACCGCCGCACAGGGTTAGCGCGGTTAATGCAGTTCCGCCTTCCCTTTCATTGAAACCGTTCAAGGCAATTACATCTATTAGAAACACGACGAGACCGATGACGATTAAAACAAGAATAGTTAGAACAACCGAGACGATCGAAGCGGCTTTACCTGACATGATTTCTCCTCAAAAAAAATAATTCGCGCTTTATACAGTAAAAACCGAACTATGTATAGAGTACGTTTGTCGCTCAGCGCGGACAAGTTTTGCAAGAGTTCTATTAACTATTACGCTCAATTGGTTGTCAAGCCGGTTCAAGTATTTTATATTCCAGCCGTTAAACGCTCGGGCTTTATTGTTATACATGATTTGTAAATTAGGAGGCGATCTATGCATTGGATGTGGATGTCTATGCGGCAAAGCGACGAAAAGCCGAAAATAACCAGAGAACTTTTACTGCGCGTCCTCGCGCACGCGCGCGGATATTGGGGACAAATTACCGGGATGTTAATCGCCATCCTGGCGACGACGGGCTTATCTTTGCTCACGCCG
Source organism: Anaerolineales bacterium (assembly GCA_020847355.1). GTDB lineage: Bacteria > Chloroflexota > Anaerolineae > Anaerolineales > Villigracilaceae > Villigracilis. The sequence continues at coordinate 4,280 of JADLCG010000327.1, forward strand.
TTGATCTTTCGCAACATGATTGATACAGTCATCCCCGCTAAAGATCTCACTCGGCTGGTTTGGTTAAGCGTAGCCCTGCTTTTTATTCCAATCTTAACTGGCGGCGTAAACGTAATTCAGCGCCGGTTGAACTCAACCGTTGGCGAAGGCGTGATCTACGATCTGCGTTCGACGCTCTTCGCGCGCTTGCAACGCATGTCGCTCAGGTTTTTCACCAACACCAAATCCGGCGAATTGATGAGTCGGCTGAACAATGACGTGGTCGGCGCGCAAAACGCCATCAGCAACACCATCGTCAACATCGTCACAAATTTAATCGAAGCCGGCGCCTTATTCATCGTCATGTTCGCGCTGGAATGGCGCTTAACTTTGATCAGCATTTTGATTCTGCCGTTGTTCATCCTCGCCGCCGAACGCCTCGGAAATATACTCCGCGATATTGCGCGCGAAGGCATGGACTTGAACGCGCAGATGAACGCGCACATGAACGAGACCTTAAATATCGGCGGGGCATTATTGGTCAAGTTGTTTGGGCGCACCGCGCAAGAGGAAGAGCGTTTTCGTCAACGCGCCGCCAATGTCCGCGATATTGGCATTCGGCGCGCCGTCCTAAGCTCGTCATTTTTTGTCATCTTCGGTCTGATCACCGCCGTTGGAACTGCGCTCGTCTATGGGTTGGGCGGTTGGTATGTTATTCAAGGTTCGTTCACCGTCGGCACGATTGTCGCCTTCGGCGCTTACCTCGGAAATTTATACGGCGCGCTCCAAGCCTTGGCGGGCGCGCCAGTGGAATTTTCAACCAGTTTGGTTTCATTTGAACGCGTCTTTGAAGTGATTGATCTGCCCCAAGATATTATTGAAAAAGAAGAGGCGCATATTTTACAAAACGTGCAAGGTAAGTTGGAATTTGAAAATGTGTCCTTTGACTATCATGTCGATTCGTCTATCTTATTGAAAAACGTCAAACGCTATGGCAAGATGGAAAATGTTACGGCGGTTTTCAGCGGAGCAAATGATTCAGGAAGCCGAACCAACCGTCAGCCAGATAGAAGCGCCACAGACTCAGGGACGGCTGATTCAACCTCCCAAGCGCGGGATGTCGCTTTAGAAGCGCTCTCTTTCGTCGCCCAGCCCGGACAATTGATCGCTTTGGTCGGTCCTTCCGGCGCGGGCAAAACCACAACGACTTATCTCATTCCGCGTTTGTATGATCCCACCAGCGGAGTCATCCGCATTGACGGCTACGACCTGAAAGACGTGACGCTTGATTCGCTTTCTACGGCGCTCGGCATGGTGACGCAAGAGACGTATTTATTTCACGATACGATTCGCAC
>JADLCG010000328.1 GCA_020847355.1 Anaerolineales bacterium
CAACCGCATTTTTCGCCGCCCAACCCGTCCTCTGGAATCACGCCTTCATCAACCCCAAAGATATGCCCTTCTCGGTATTTTTTCTTGGCGCCATGTTCTTCGGCTTGCGGATGATTGACGCATGGGATGAAAAACCAAAATGGACGCAAACTATTCTGGCGGGCGTTTTGCTCGGCGTAACAACGTCCATTCGCTTCATTGCTCCATACATTGTTTTTTTGCTTTTCATTTATTTCATTACCAAAAAAAACTGGAAAGCCGTCTGGCTCTTTGTTCCTTATGGATTTATCGCAATTGTGAGCATGATTGCGTTATGGCCCTTTCTTTGGTCTAACCCTATTGAAAAATTCATCTTCACCTTGCAAGCCATGTCTGAAACTTCCGCCAATTTGAAAATGCTTTTCATCGGCAAAGAATTCACCGGCTACGATCTTCCCAGAAGATACATCCCCACGCTTTTCGCCATCACCTTCACCGAGCCGACTTGGTTGTTATTCTTCATTGGGCTATGCACAGCCGCATATCAAAGCCTCAAACAAAAATTAGATTGGAAGAAACCGCTCATCGTCTTCCTCTGGTTTGGCATAATCCTAACCTTGCTGATCGGGCTCAACCCGCCCAATGCCGATGGCTATCGTCATTATTTATTCATCTTGCCGCCGATCTTCATCTTCATCGGGTTCGGCATTGACCAAGTTCTCAAACGCCTTAACGCCCAATGGCTCAAATACGGATTCGCCGTTTTGATCCTTCTCCCAGCCATTTACAACAACATTCTGCTTCATCCATATCAATATACTTATTACAATTCTTTTGTCGGCGGAACAACCTCCGCCTTTCGGAATTACGAAACAGATTATTGGCTCACTTGTTACAAAGAAGCCGTTGAACAATTCAACCAACAAGCCGCAGAAAATGCCGTTTTATTTGTCAAACGCGAACCGTACATCGCCGCCTACTACGCCAGACCCGACATCGCTATTCTAGATTTCCGCACAGACTTAAATCAAGCCAAATCTGGCGATTACATTTTGATCAATTCGCGCAATAATGAAGACCTCAAAACCATGAAAGACGCGCCCGTAATTTTAGAAGCAGGCAGAGACGGCGCATTGTTTTGCGTGATCAAACAAATCCCATAATGAAATTTTTCAAATCCCCTCCTGTCATTCTCGCCCTCGTCACTCTCGCGGCTTATGGATTCCTCGTCCCATTCACTGGTTTTTATTGGGATGATTGGCCCTTCGCTTGGATCGCCAAATTTCAAGGTCCTTATGAATTCATCCCGGGCTTTATGCAATTCCGCCCATTTCTAGGACCGATCTTCTACGTCACTACCAGTTTAATTCCGCCACAGCCGATTTATTGGCAAATCTTCGCGCTGATCATTCGCTTTGCTATGGGGCTGGCGCTCTGGTGGAGTTTTGGAAAAATATTTCCAGCGAAGAAACAACTAGCTTTGGTCGCGTCATTATTGCTAATCGTCTTCCCCGGTTACAGCCAACATTGGGTGGCGCTGACTCATATCAACCAAGAACTCATTCCTTTTATTTTCTACGTTCTTTCGTTTGGCTTCACCTTCCAAGCGCTTCGTTCTGAAAAAAAACTCAAATACACAGCCCTTGCAATTCTTTTCCAAATTTTGGGAATTTTCCCTACCGAATACTTCTTTCCGCTTGAAAGCCTGCGATTTCTTTTGCTCTTCTTCTTTTTCGCCGATGGGAACTTGATCAAAAGATTCGTCACAACCTTCAAAGCCTGGCGGCTCTATTTACTAATCTGGATTTCAAATGCGGCGTGGTTATTTTATTATTACAAATTTGGTCCATACGATTCTTACGAAGCAAGTACATTTGAAACGCTCGGCATTTCAAACCTGCTCATTGAATTGCTCGATACCATTTGGAAAGCCTGCTTTTATATTTGGATTCAAATCTTCACGTTACTCGCCAAATCTATCACTGCGCCCACGTCCCTGCTCGCCATTGGCTTAATTCTCGTTTCATTCTTCGTCTTCACGCGCTTATTGCCATTGCTAAATTCTGAAGATGAAGACAAAACATTTTCAATTTACTTGATCGTCACGGGCTTCATCAGTATTTTATTAGGGCGCATCCCTTCGCTCGCGGCGGGGCTTCCGCTCCGTTTGCAAACTGGCTACGATCGCTTCATGGTCTCGATGCTGATCGGCGCGATTCTTTTCGCAATCGGGGTTATTGAATTATTTATTCGCAATCGCAAAATAAAATCTTACGTTTACATTGCATTGATCGCGCTGGGCATTGGTCAACAATTTTATACGGGCAATATCTTTCGGCGCGATTGGGCGAAGCAAAAAGAATTTTATTGGCAAATCACTTCGCGCATTCCCGCGCTCACGCCCAACACAGTCTTGCTCGCCTATCAACTCCCCACCGAATATGAACCTGACCTCTCGTACACGGGTCCCATCAATTGGATGTATGCGCCCGATTTTTCGTTAGGCGACGATCTGCCCTACGCCCTGATCTTCACAGAGAAAAGAATCGGCGGCTCGACCTTGCCCGCGCTCACTCCTGATTCTCCGATCCGCTTCAAATACCGAACGACTGCGTTCAACGGCAGCGCTTCGCAAGCCGTAGTGATTTACATGCCCGTCAACGGTTGCCTGCGCGTGCTGGACCCAACCCGCGGCGATGCGGATATTTACGCCAAAGAACCAGACGCATTAACTCAGGCGATTCCATTGTCAAACCCCAATTTGATCATTGCCAACCCTAAAATTCCCGCCGCCCCAACTTTCCTGAATGAGCAAGCGCCCGTCAATTGGTGCGCGTATTTCACCAAAGCGGAATTGGCATATCAACTAAAAGAGTACCAAAAAACCGTCTATCTATTCGACGAAGCCACAGCGCTCGGTTATAAACCCGAAGACTTGAACGAATGGCTGATCTATATCGAAGCGTTGGCGCGCACAGACGAAATTGATTCAGCGCGGGAAAAATCTCTCGCATTGCTGAATCAAGATTCCCGTATGAAAAGAGGCGTGTGTGTCGTGTGGAAAAATCTCGAAGCGCAAAACGTCAACGCGGCGCAATTTCAAGCGCCGCTAGGATGTAATCAATGACTCCCACGCCTCGATTAATGCTGACCATTGATTATGAATCGTGGTACGCGCTTTCGCGCCGCTACGATCATTTGCCTGCCGAACAGCGCCGCGTATTAGATGAAAATTTTGCGCGCAACGCCATTGACCCGATTCTTGAAAAATTAAAAGATAAAAAAATAACTTTTTATTTGGTCGGCGAGTTAACGGAGTGGTATCCTGAATTGCCGCAAAAAATCTTTGACGCGGGGCATGAAGTTGGTTTTCATTGCCAAGTGCATCGCCCTTTGACGACCGTTGCAGATATTCAGCATGATTTTGAGCGTTCGGCAGAGTGGCGCAAAAAATACAACGTGCGCGGCTATCGCGCGCCGATGATCAAAACCATTGAAGATTTATATCCGCTATTGAAAGAAAATGATTTTGTGTATAGTTCGTCTTTATACGCGCCAACAGGCACGCGCCTAAAAAAAGAAAACGTCTGGGAATTTCCCGTCAGCACCTATCCGTTTTTTGGGCATCCCGAAAATTTACAAGCCTCGCGCCACATGACGCCCGCGCTTTTATTGGGCGGCGAATTTCCATACGCCTCAAGTATGATGAGCGGGTTGTTGCCAAAAACTATTTTCAAAATTATCGAACGAGAATTGAAAAAAGGTTTAAGTCCAATCATCTTTTTACATCCATATGAAATTATCAAGCCCGAAAAATGGTTTCGGCGCATCGCCCAAGACGTCGCCAAACATCCTTTATTGTATCCTTTCACCTTGAGCAAAGCCGCTTTTATGGACGAATTGATCAAGTCGTTTCCCATTTCTTCGGTGATTGATTTTGTAAACGAGAGTATTCATGCAGATCCAAAAAACTGATTCTTTGCAACCTTACGAACATAAGCTTGGCTTTGCAGGTTTAGACGCTTGGTCTAATTTCGTCTATAAAATGTATGGCTACAATATCCATCGCTTCAAGGTCATAGAA
>JADLCG010000329.1 GCA_020847355.1 Anaerolineales bacterium
CTGCGCCGCGACAATTCTCCCGTCTTTGAGTTGACTCAAAACCTTTGCGTTTCCGCTAACCGCTTCAATGATCGGCGCGCGGATGAAAACCGCATGATACGGATGTTTGGTCTTGGTGGCTTTGAGCAATTCGTCTATGACTAAATCTGTCTCAAACGAATCCACTTGCCGACCAAAAGCGTTGCGCTCAACTTTGATATCCATCAAACCGAGCAAGGGCTGATCGCGGTTTGCGTCTTTGGATAAAAAGATCGCGCCGGCGCACGTTCCCCAAATCGCGTGTTTTTTTCCAAACTCGCGCAAAGGTTCGATCAAATGATAATGCACGGCTAATTTGCCAATCGTGGTGGATTCGCCGCCGGGGATGATCAAGCCGTCCAGCCCCTCCAGATGTTCGGGCAGGCGCACTTCCCGCGCCGCCACGCCGATTTTTTTCAGCATGGCAATATGTTCTGCAAAATCGCCTTGTAAAGCTAAAACGCCTATTTTCATAGTTAGGACCATTGATTGTGGACGATTGACTATAAATTCGTGTAATTCGCGGCAAAAGATTTTGACCCGCGAGTCTATAGTCAATCGTCTATCGTCTAATTACCAGCCGCGCACTGCCAGTCTTTCGCCTTCTGGCATTTGAGCGGCGTTTCTGCCGACCATCGCCTCGCCCAAGTTCTTGCTCACTTCCGCAAGAATCGAAGCGTCTTGATAGTGCGTCACCGATTTGACGATGGCGGCGGCGCGTTTGGCAGGATCGCCGGATTTGAAAATGCCCGAACCAACGAACACGCCGTCCACGCCGAGTTGCATCATCAAAGCCGCATCGGCTGGAGTCGCCACGCCGCCCGCCGCAAAATTGACCACCGGCATCCGCCCAAGTTCTTTGGTCTCTTTGACCAATTCATACGGCGCGCCGTTATTTTTGGCGAACGCCATCAGTTCTTCATCGCCCATCGTTTTGAGTTGACGAATCGCGCCCAATACCGAACGCGCATGGCGCACAGCTTCGACCACGTCGCCGGTTCCCGCTTCGCCTTTAGTGCGCATCATCGCCGCGCCTTCGCCAATTCTGCGTAGGGCTTCGCCGATGTTGCGGCATCCGCAGACGAAAGGCACTTTGAAATTGTGTTTCAAGATGTGATGTTCTTCGTCCGCCGGAGTCAGCACTTCGGATTCGTCAATGTAATCAATGCCGATCGATTCGAGAATCTGCGCTTCTACAAAGTGACCGATGCGGCATTTCGCCATCACGGGAATTGTCACCGCATCCATGATTTTCAAAATCATATCCGGGTCGCTCATCCGCGCCACGCCGCCATCCGCGCGAATATCCGCCGGCACGCGCTCCAAAGCCATCACGGCGCAAGCGCCGGCTTCTTCGGCAATTTTGGCTTGCTCGGCGTTCACCACGTCCATGATCACGCCGCCTTTTAGCATTTGCGCCAAACCTTTTTTCTCAGTCCAAGTTCCAGTTTTTGCTTCCATTTTGACTCCTAGTTTTTTTATGCGCTCAATTCTACGAATAAATTGGACTATGTTAAGAGCCAATAAATGAGATTTATTGACCGACCACTTTTTTTGAATTTGACGCTTTTTAGCAATTGTCCCTATAATAAAACCAAACCTGCGGGCTTCCTTGCCCGCCAATCTGCTTTGGAGAGCCAACTATGCGTATTCCACTCAACCGCGAAAGCCCAATTCCGCTGTATCAACAAATTGGTGATTATTTGAAGAAGGCGATTCTCTCCGGCAACTTGACGGCTGAAACGCGCCTCCCTGCCAGCCGACAGTTGGCTCTCGATCTGGGAGTTAATCGCACCACCGTAGAAAATGCCTATGCCATGTTAGAGGCGGCTGGCTTGGTTTTCTCGCGCATGGGTAGCGGAACATACGTCTTGGCGCAGAGTTTCACCCGCCCGAAAAATAACGCCGAGATCAATTTGCCGCTCTGGCAGAAAAATTTTCAAGCGGATGAAGCGCTCTCAAAAGCTGAATTGGCGGATGAGATGTTGCAAGCCGCCGGACACGCTCACCCAATCAGTTTTGCCGGCGGCATTAGCGATACGCGCCAATTCCCCGCCGAAGAATTTCGTAAAATTTTGCAAACTGTTATGCGCCGCGATCAGATCAACGCTTTGGAATATGGCGAGCGGAGCGGCTACGCCCCGCTCCGCGAAGGGATCGCGCATATTTTGGCAAGCCAGGGGTTGCAAACCAACTCTGAAAGTATTTTGATCACAGCCGGATCGCAACAAGCTATTTTTCTGGTATCTCAAGTTCTGCTCAAACCCAACGATGTGATCTTAGTGGAGAACCCAACCTATTCAGTGGCTTTAGATTTATTCCGCGCTTTAGGGTTTCAAATTATTGGCGTTCCAATGGATAATCAAGGAATGCAAGTTGAAAAACTGGAGAAGCTTTTACAACAGCATCACCCCAAACTCATTTACACAATTCCAAATTTTCATAACCCCACAGGGACTTGCCTGAGCAGTCCGCGCCGCCGCGAGTTGATTGCGCTGGCGGAGAGATATAACGTCCCGATTTTGGAAGATGATTTTGTCGGCGACTTGCGTTATGAGGGGCGCGCCCAGCCTTCGCTCAAAGCCTTGGATCAAAACGGACAGGTAATTTATGTCGGCACATTTTCTAAAATGCTCATGCCCGGTCTGCGCGTCGGTTTCATCGTGGCGGATGGACCGGTCTTCAACAGCTTGCTCAACTTCAAGCGCGTCAGCGATTTGGCGACTTCTACATTAATTCAACGCGCCTTAGATGCGTATGTAACCGTCGGCAGATACCAAACTTACCTGCATCGTTCCTCTCAGATTTTTCGGAAAAGGCGCGACGCAATGGTCTCGGCGATCAAACGACATTTGCCGGCGAAAGTGACTTTTGAAATCCCGACTGGCGGCTTGTTCATTTGGCTCAAATTACCGGAGGCGCTCTCTGCGGAAAAATTACTGCCGGCGGCTTGTCAGGCGGGCGTTGCATTTGTGCCGGGTAATTTCTTCTTTGTTGATAGCGAACAGGGCAAGGAATGGTTGCGGCTTAACTTTGCTTCTCAACCGGCGGAAGCTATTGAAGAGGGCATTCAGCGGCTGGGCAAGGCGATCCGCCAGTCTGCGCGCGGCGCTTGACAAACTGCGCTTCAGCGCTACAATTTAGACAATGATACAATTAGTACAATATAAGGAGCGCTATGGCTGAAAAGAAATTAACCCTCCAACTTGATTTTCGCTCAGGCTTACCCATTTACACCCAAATTGTGGAGCAAGTGCAAAGCCAGCTTGCCGCCGGCATTTTGAAAGCGGGCGATCAATTGCCCACCGTGCGCGCCTTGGCGGAAGAGTTGCGCGTCAATTTCAATACCATCGCTCGCGCTTATCGCCTATTGGATGAGGCGCGCATCATTTCTACGCAACAGGGTCGCGGCACATACATCACTGAAATCCCGCCGCCGAAAGTGACGGAAAAACTGAAGCAGGCTTCGCTGGTGGCTTTGACTGACCGCTTCGTCAACGAAGCTGAGCGGTTGGGATTTTCGGAGCCGGAGATCAGCCAAATGGTGAAAGCCAGATTACAGGTCAAGAAAGCGGCGCGTTGATTGACGTAGCCGTATCAAAATGAAAGAAAAATAAAAGGAAAAAGTCAAAATGAATACAAAGTTTATGCTTTCAAATCTCAAAAACAGTCAGGTGGACGCGCATATTCCGCCCATCGCTTATTTCTTGTTTGCAGTGATTCTGGCTGGCATGGTCAAAGGAATTATCGCGTTAGATGCCATACGCGCAACGGATATGCAAATTGCAGTGTTTGTCTTTCCAATGCTCGCCCTGGCGCTGTATCTGTTATTTGCGGTGAAAGTCGCCGCGCAATGGGAAAAAGCCGTCGTCTTGCGGCTCGGTAAATTCAAAGGGTTAAAAGGACCCGGCTTGTTTTGGATTGTTCCGATTGTGGATGCAATCCCCACGTGGATTGATAACCGCGTCACCGTTACTTCCTTTTCAGCGGAAAAAACGCTGACCAAAGACACTGTGCCGGTGGATGTGGATGCTGTTTTATTTTGGGTCGTGTGGGACGCCGAGAAAGCCGCGTTGGAAGTGAAGGATTATCAAACCGCGCTTTCGTGGGCGGCGCAAACCGCTTTGCGCGAAATTATCGGACAAATGGAATTGGCGGATATTCTGGTTGGGCGCGCCAAAATGGACGAAGAATTGCAGAAAATCATTGACGAGCGCACCACGTCTTGGGGCGTGACGGTTCAGTCCGTGGAAATCCGTGACGTAATCATTCCGCAAGCGTTGGAAGACGCGATGTCGCGCCAAGCGCAAGCCGAACGCGAACGTCAAGCCCGCGTAATTCTGGGCGAATCCGAAAAGCAGATTGCAGATTCTTTCGCCGAAGCGGCGAAAGCTTATCAAGATAACCCGACCGCCTTGCATTTACGCGCCATGAATATGTTGTTTGAAGGCTTGAAGCAAAAAGGCGCGTTAGTGATCGTGCCTAGTTCTGCGGTGGATACGATGAATCTCGGCGGCATGAGCGGCATGGTCTCGCTGGCGCAAAACCATTTGCCGAAAGAAAAATAAGCGCCCTTCGCCAAAATGTTGTTTCACATGAAACATAGAGGAGTAAAAATGAATACAAAAACGACCGTCGGCATTGTCCTCAGCTTAATCGCGATTGCGGCAGTGGCAGGCTTGGTCCTCTGGAATCAACTGCCGGATCAAATGGCTTCGCACTGGGGCGTGGACGATCAAGTGAACGGCTATATGTCTAAATTTTGGGGCGTGTTCCTAATGCCTCTGGTTACTTTGGGCTTGTTTGGTCTGTTTATGCTTGTCCCCAGTATTGACCCGCAGAAAGCCAACATTGCCGGCTTCCGCGAGACCTTCAATCTCTTCATCGTCTTTTTGACGGTCTTCATGCTCTATATCCACGCCCTCACGCTCGTTTGGAATTTGGGCTATGCCAACTTCAAGATTAGCGCCGCGATCTTACCCCTCGTCGGCGTTCTACTGATTGGGATTGGCTTCTTGTTGAAGAAAGCCAAACGCAATTTCTTCATCGGGATTCGGACTCCGTGGACGCTTTCCAGCGATTCGGTTTGGGATAAAACGCATCAGACTGGCTCGTGGCTGTTCATGCTTTCTGGAGCGCTCGCCTGCGCTGGAAGTTTTTTTGGCGGAACTGCCGCGCTCTGGCTATTGCTTGTCCCGTTGTTCAGTTCAATTGTTTTTTTGACGATTTATTCTTATATCTTGTACCGCCAAGAGATGCGCGGTTAACGAATGTTTCACATGAAACCTGGAGCGCAAAATGACAAAACCCTTTAATTGGAAACTATTTTTGATTTTATGGCTGGGCGCCACGCTGAGCGTCGCCGCTGTGATTCCGTACACGCTCACGTTACAAGGCGCCGCTTTGCAGAATATAAAATCGCCAATCCCGCTACCGGTTTTGCTGACGCTTCAAATCGTTCAAAACGCCGTACTGTTTGCCGTGCTGATCGCGCTAGGGCTATTCTTTGCGAAGCGCGTTGGGCTGGGCGCGCCCATCCTCGAAGCGTGGCTGAATAAAGAAGCCTGCGCGGAAAAGCTAAAAAACATTTTGCCGATCAGTATCAGCTTAGGCGTGATCGCCGGCGGTTTGATCGTGGTTTTAGATCGTTATGTTTTTCAGGCTTGGTTACTTAACGATTTGGGCGCGCAACTTGACCGCCTGCCGAGCAATATAAATCCGCCAGCCTGGCAAGGCTTTCTGGCTTCGTTTTATGGCGGCATTGCCGAGGAGTTGGCGCTCCGCTTGTTTTTGATGTCGTGCTTGGCATGGCTTGGTTCGTTCATTATCAAACCGGCGAATGGAAAAGCGCGCGGCGGCGTTTTATGGATCGCCAATCTGCTTGCCGCCATTGCTTTTGCCGCGGGACATTTGCCAGCGGCGGCGGCGGTCTTTCCGGTGATGACGACCTTAGTAGTAATACGCATCATTGTATTGAATTCGTTGGGCGGAATTATTTTCGGTTGGCTGTATCAAACGCGCGGGCTTGAATCTGCGATGCTTGGGCATTTTTCTGCGGACTTAATTTTGCATGTTTTATTTGCGCTCTAACCGAAGCTGGGTTGGAGAATCCGGCTGGGGGAACAAGACCAACTCGAAACAAAGTCGGGGCGAATTGAAATAGAACAAATGTTCTTTTTTGCAGGAGAAAAAATAGACGCTGTCAGAGCGTCTATTTTTGATTCTAATAGCTTGTCGAATCTGCGGGTTCGTCTTCCGCTAAAAAAGCCACGGCGCGACTCTGATGTCCATCCATCACCAGATCTAAATGCTGGTTTGCGCGCTGATCCGAAATTTTGATCAGCCGCAAAGCGTTGAGGATGCGCGGGTTTTCAACGGTAATAAAATCCGCCGTATGATTGGGCGCGTTGTAGAAGAAATCGCGTTTGAAGACGGTGTTTTCATCGTCCAAGAAAACGGCTAAGGGATAGATTTTCGCTTCCATCAAATCTTGAAAGAAGTGCGTGCCGAAAGACGGTTCGGGAGATGCGCCCACCGCTTCGCCGGCTAATTCGATCAGCGAGCGCGCATGGAAAATATCGCTATAGGAAATATGCACGCCCAAATCCGGCGAGGATGTTCCCCAGCGCCCGGGACCGACGGCGATATACACTTCGTCTTTCAAGGCGGCGTTGAGTTGACCGATGGCGCGTTCAAGTTGCGTCCGCTCGGCTTGCGTAGTTAAGCTGAAATAGCCTTCGGAGGTGACGAATAAAATATAACGAATGTTTTGCACAATGCCTTGCGGAACCATACGTTGCGTGGCGAAGACGATATCTTCCTCTTTGAGGTTGTGCGGCAGTTGAATCGCTTCTTCGCTTTGAATATGGCTTTGCGGGCGGCATTGCAGGAGCGTAATTTTTATCTCGGGCTTTTGCGTTTCATTCTCGATAATTTGAATCGTAAATTCCGTATCCACTGGAGATTCGTAATAAGTTTCCAATAGTTTTAAGGCTTCGCGGATGGTTTTGGCAAAAGCGGTGCGCGCTAATAATCCGTCAAAAGTGACGACCATCTTTTTGTATTCGTTGTTTTGGCTGAGTAGATTCGCTAGATAACCATCCTGTTCGATTTGAACGGCGTAGCGGATGGCGGGATAGTTGGCGGCGAGCGCTTCTTGAATTGAAATAGTCACGAGCTGATTCTTTTCAAGGTCAATCACATCCACATTTTGTTGTGAATATCTGCGGGCGGAGCGCACGTCGGAACTGGGTTGTAAGCGCGGGTGACTTAACGCCACCA